>JANMST010000304.1:0-1737 GCA_031389635.1 Acidimicrobiia bacterium
ACATCAACCCCACCAGGGAAGATCGACACGGGGACCGAGAGTCAACCTTGAGGTCCGGTCACCCCACCCCACAATGACACAAAGGGGGACCGATCGAGCGCAGCGAGATCGAGGGGGGTGCGCGAACTCCGGTCGCAGCCGAACCCGACAACAGCCGCCGGTTCGTCACGATTCTTTCAAAGACTTGCGAGACGAACCCGCTCGGTCCTGATGGTTCACCTGCCGCTGGATTCGTGCACCCCCGCAAGCGGGGGGACAGGCGGGCAGAGGCAGACACCTAACCTGTTGACTCATGGAATTGGTACTCCTTCGACATGGTGAATCGACCTGGAACCTTGAGAATCGATTCACTGGGTGGACCGACGTCGACCTGACCGAAAAGGGGATGGCAGAGGCCGCCGAGTCCGGTCGCCTCATGGCCGAAGACGGCCTTGAGTTCGGGATTGTCCACACTTCGGTCCTGTTGCGGTCCGTCAAGACCGCCGACATCGCTCTCGAGAAGATGGGCCTCCACTGGCTGCCGGTGACGCGGCATTGGCGCCTCAATGAACGGCACTATGGCGCCCTCCAGGGCCTCAACAAGAAGGAGACCGCCGACCAGCACGGTCCCGATCAGGTCCTCAAATGGCGCCGCAGCTACGACATCGCGCCGCCGCCCCTGGCCCGCAGCGACGAACGCCATCCCATCCACGACCGTAGGTATTCCGATCTCCCTCGCGAGATTCTCCCCGGCACCGAATGTCTCAAGGATGTTGTGGTGAGGATGTTGCCCTACTGGTACGACCGGATCGCCTTCGACCTGGTCCAGGGTCGCAAGCCCCTCGTCGTGGCCCATGGCAACAGCCTCCGGGCTCTCGTCAAGCACCTCGATGGTCTGACCGACCAGGAGGTGGTGGATCTCAACATCCCGACCGGAATACCCCTCGTTTACAGCCTCGATGACTCGCTGCGGGCGGTCAGCCGTCGGTACCTTGGTGATGCCGCAGCGGCGGCGGCCGCTGCCGAAGCAGTGGCCCGACAGGCCGGATAGTCGGTTTGGGCGACTAATCTGACGGCGTCGGCTTCCGCCGACTCTCTACCAAGCAAGACATATGGAAATTCTCACCGTCGTCACAGTTGTCCTCCACGTCATCTTCTCGTTGGGGATGGTCGCCTTGATCCTGCTCCACGCCGGGCGGGGCGGTGGCCTATCAGACATGTTCGGTGGTGGTGTCGGTCCATCGAATATGCGCGGTTCGACAGTTGTGGAGCGCAACCTCGACCGGTTGACGGTGGTCGCCGGGTTGCTGTTCGCCACCACGACCATCGCTCTGACCCTGCTGCTCTCCTAAGGCAACAGCGGGCTGGCGGTCCGTTCCTGTGCGACTTCGCCGTAGACCAGAACCACCGGTTCAGCGTCCTCGAGGCGAAGGGCATGAAGCCCGACCCGAAGCATTCGGTTCGGCTCACCAACGACCCGGAATAGGCGTGGCTCGTAAGGAAGCCATCCGGCGTCCTCCACCAGGCTCGCCAGTGTGTCGATCTTGACGTGGTCCGGAGATCCATCGGGGATCAAACGGGCCATACCTTCAAGGCTCGCCAATCCCATCGCTATTGCGGCGTCGTTGGCAAACAGAGGTGTCTCTCTGTCGGAGTCGTAGACCACGACGCCCATTTCGGAGATCGACAGCACGGCTGCGATCGTGTGCTCGAGACGGCGAATCCGTGATTCGTACCCTTCCAGAAGCACTCGACCGG
>JANMST010000354.1:0-1996 GCA_031389635.1 Acidimicrobiia bacterium
CCGACCGGGTGCGGCAAGACGCTCCTCGCCCAGACGCTCGCCCGACTGCTGAAGGTGCCGTTCGCGATCGCCGACGCGACCGCGCTCACCGAAGCCGGTCGAGATCTCCTCATACCTCGATGATTACGTGGTCGGACAGGACCCTGCCAAGAAGAAGCTGGCCGTGGCCGTCTACAACCACTACAAGCGGATCCGCAGCGGCGAGCATCGCCGCGACGACGTTGAGCTTCACAAGTCCAACATTCTCCTCATCGGTCCCACGGGCTGCGGCAAGACCCTGCTCGCCCAAACCCTGGCTCGCCAGCTCAACGTTCCTTTTGCCATCGCCGATGCCACCGCGCTGACCGAAGCGGGCTACGTCGGTGAAGATGTCGAGAACATCCTCCTCAAGCTCATCCAGGCGGCCGACTACGACGTCAAGCGAGCCGAGCAGGGGATCATCTACATCGATGAGATCGACAAGATCGCCCGCAAGGCCGAGAACCCTTCGATCACGAGAGACGTCTCAGGGGAAGGTGTTCAGCAGGCGCTCCTGAAGATCCTCGAGGGCACGGTCGCCTCCGTGCCTCCCCAGGGTGGCCGCAAGCATCCCCATCAGGAGTTCATTCAGATCGACACGTCCAACGTCCTCTTCCTTTGCGGCGGGGCCTTTGCCGGACTCGAGGACATCGTCGCCAACCGGATCGGGAAGAAGCAGATCGGTTTTGCGGCGGATGTCCGCTCCCGTCGCGACATCCGGGCGACGGAGCTGCTCGAGCAGGTGATGCCCGAGGACCTGATCAAATTCGGTTTGATTCCTGAGTTCATCGGTCGGCTACCCGTGGTAGCCACGGTTGAGGATCTCGACAAGGATCAGTTGTGCCGGATCCTGACCGAACCCAAGAACGCTCTGACCCGGCAGTACGCCCGGATGCTTGAGATGGATGGGGTCGAGTTGGTTTTCGACGAGGAAGCCCTAACCGCGGTCGCCGATCTGGCCATCAAGCGTGGGACCGGTGCCAGGGGCCTGCGGGCGATTCTCGAGGAGATCCTGCTGAACACGATGTTCGACATGCCGTCCCGTTCCGACATCGCCAGGGTGCTCATCGATGCCGACGTGGTTCGTAACAAGACCAATCCCACCCTGGTTCCGCTTCAGCAAATCGAGCGAGAGCGCTCGGCTTAGCCGGCGGTTGTCTGAGGAACGGGCCTGATTGGCTCAGATTGTCACTTCCTAATGGGACTGGGGGCCTACCGACATTCCCAATGAGTTGTTTGACCCGTTGTAAATTCTGGTATCAGGCCTCAAGATTGGGGTATCAACTCCTTGAAACAGCCTGACGCTCAATTACAGTGAGTGCCAGGTACCACCCAGAGTGGTCAGGGGCGATTTGGAAGCTATGACCTTCATCCCGCAAAGGCGGGCACCAGGGATGAAGCGAGCCAGTGGTGCGACCGGCCTTTTCGCATTTAGCGAAAATGGAGGGAATGTATGAGTACCTTGGGAGCCAGTCAGACCGCGTCGCGCGTGTCTGCTCGGCAGCTAGCAGCGATTGGCATCATTTTGTTGACCCTGGCCGCGGTGTTCGGTGTGATCGGGCCGGTGCTACCTGCCAATGCGACCCAACCGTACGTCGTCGCCGATGTGGTCTGCTCCAACGGGGTCGTGACCATCAATTGGACCGCTCGATCGTGGTTGCAAACCGGGGGCCCTGGCTCTGGCAATCCGAACATCGTGATCCGATTCGACAGCGTCCCCGTGGCTTCGGGTGCTTTCACCGCCGCCAACGGATATCAGTTCTCGGGTTCAAACCCGTGGCCCATTCCCAACGTTGACCCTCAAAACGAGGTGAACGTCCTGGCCATCGCCATCGATCCGTTCGACAACGGGAACGGACAAGGCACGTCCGCACGCTGGACGGTGGTCTTCCCGCCGGACTGCAACAGCACGACTACGACGCAGCCGCCTACGACTACGACGCAGCCGCCTACGACTACGACGCAGCCGCCTACGACT
>JANMST010000484.1:0-4327 GCA_031389635.1 Acidimicrobiia bacterium
TGGCCGGCGCCCACGAGTTCATCGTCAAGCTCTCGCAGGGCTACGACTCTCGAATCGGAGAGCGAGGCACAACCCTTTCCGGCGGGCAACAACAGCGGATCGCCCTGGCGCGGGCGTTGGTGCGTCGCCCTCGATTGCTTCTGCTCGACGACGCCACTTCGTCCCTGGACCCTTCGGTCGAAGCCGGGATCTTGCGACGGCTGACGACGGCCGAGATGCCGTCGACGGTGGTGCTAGTCGCCTATCGAAGAGCCTCGATAGTTCTCGCCGACCAGGTTGTCTTCCTCGAGCATGGTCGGGTGGTAGCCCAGGGAACCCACGAGGAGCTGTTGAGCTCGACTCCCGGGTATGCCCGCCTGTTGCGGGCCTACGAAGAGGACGCTCTCCGGAGGAGCGCATGACCGTCGAAGAGAAGGCAGTCGATCTCGATCTCGAGGAAGCTCCGATCTCGACCCGGAACGCGCTCAGGCGAGCCTTCAGAGAGGCGCCAACATTGCGGCTCGGTCTCGGTGTGACGATCCTGCTTTCGATTCTCGGCACGGCCGGCCAACTCGTCGTTCCGCTGTTGGTCCAGCAGATCATCGACAACGACTTGCTGATTGACCAAGGCCCCAACCTCACCGCGATCGTGGTCAAAGGCGGTCTCGGTCTGGTCGTCCTCGGCCTGGCCGGCCTCGTGACGAGGATGGGATTGGTGCGGCTGGCGACCGCAACCGCCGGCGGGCTCAAGGAATTGCGCGTGAAGCTGTTCGAGCACCTTCATCGCTTGTCGATCCTCCACGTTCAGGCCGAGCGCCGCGGTGCCCTGGTTTCCAGGGTGACCAACGACATCACCACGATTCAGGATTTCATGGAGTTCGGTGGGGTCGGCATGCTGATCGGTGGCTCCCAGATCGTGCTCGCCCTTGTGGTCATGTTCTTCTACCAGTGGCGGCTGGCGCTTCTCGTCGCTCTCGGGATCGTGACCTATGTGGGGCTGCTGCTCCTCTTCCAGCGAATCCTGCAGAAGGCACACGATCGGGTTCGCGAGAAGGTGGCTGATTCGCTCTCGGTCATGGGTGAGACCATTACCGGCCTTTCGGTGATACGGGCTCACGGGGTGGAAGAGACCGCCATCGCCCGGGTCGAAGCTGCCCTGAGCGAGCAAGTGAAAGCCGAGCACCGCGCCAACCGGATGTCGGCGCTTCTGTTCTCATCGGCCGAACTCTTCGCGGCCGGCATAACGGCCACCGTTGTCGCGGTCGGCGTGCTTCTCGGCGCGGCCAGCGGGACAACTGCCGGAACCCTCCTCGCTTTCCTCTTCCTGGTCAACCTCATGATCGAGCCGATTCAGACTCTGGTCGAGACCGTCGATCAGGCCCAACGGGCGGCGGCCGGGGTTCGCCGGGTCCTGCGGGTCCTGGACTCGCCGATCGACATTCCCGACCCGGTCCATGGTGTCGACCTTCCGCCGGGGCCGCTCGGTGTGGTTTTGCGGGGACTGTCGTTCCGCTACCCCTCCGGTCCGGACATCCTTCGAAGCGTCGATGTCGAGATCCCCGTAGGTCGCCGGGTGGCCGTGGTGGGAGAGACCGGGTCTGGCAAGACGACCTTCGCCAAGCTGGTGACCCGGCTGCTCGACCCAGCCGACGGTGTCGTTGAAATCGAAGGCATCCCGATCAACCGGGTCGCGTTCCGCTCATTGCGATCGAGGGTGGCATTCGTTCCTCAGGAGGGTTTTCTCTTCAACGCAACCATCGCCGACAACATTCGATACGGGCGCCCGGCCGCTTCGTCCCGTGAGATCCAAACGGCTTTCATCGAGTTGGGCCTGGACACCTGGCTCGACCGCCTGCCCGATGGCCTCGACACCGCCGTGGGTGAACGAGGAGCCAACCTCTCGGCGGGCGAGCGACAGCTGGTGGCGATGGTGAGAGCCTGGATCGCCGGGCCCGATCTCCTCGTGCTGGACGAGGCAACGTCAGCGGTCGATCCTGCCCTCGAGGTGTCGCTGCGGCGGGCCATCGAACGTTTGACGGCCGGGAGAACCTCGATCACGATCGCCCACCGGCTCTCGACCGCCGAGGCTGCCGACGAGATCCTGGTTTTCGATCACGGCGGTCTGGTCGAACGAGGAAGCCATACCGAACTGATGGCCCACGGTGGCGTTTACTCCAAGCTGTACGCCGATTGGAACAAGGCCACCCGGCCGGTGGCGAGTTAGCCTCCGTAAGCTGCTGCGATGACAAATATACCCCAGTCCGTTCGTGATCTTCTGGCGACGGGGCCCTTGGGCCACCTTGTGACCATCGGTCCCGATGGGAAGCCGCACGTCACCTTGACCTGGGCCGGGTTCGAAGGAGATGAGCTGGTCTTCGCCACTTTCCCCGATCAGCACAAGATTCAGAACATGCTTCGCGATCCACGTGTGACGGTCTCGTTTCAGGCCAAGGAAAACACGGGTAAAGGTCTCCACCCATATGCGGTTATCAGCGGTAACGCTCGTGTCGCAGAGGGGGGCGCCCTTGAAGTGATGGATCGGTTGGCCGCTGCCTACATGGGACCGGGAGCGAAGTTCCCGATGCGAGACGTTCCACCGGGATTTGTTGTGCACCTGACCGTCGATCGCATCCACGGTGTCGGGCCCTGGGGGCACGACTTCTAGGGCTCATCCTCGAAGGTGGGCCTAGCTCCTCAAACCGAGAACCGCCCGGGCCAGGGGAACCGCCCTCTCGCATAACGAACCGTCAAGTACATCGGAGCCCTGGTTCTCCTCCAGCGGCAGGACCGAGACATAGACCACTTGGTTGCCCGAGCGGGCCAGAACGCCACCGAAGATGGTGAAACCTGCGTCGGTACAGAACGCTTCGTCGCCGAGGCCGGCCACATCTTCTCCACGGAAGGGGTCGCTTTCAACAATGATCGAGCCGGACGCGTCAGAACTGCTGGAGACCACCTGCCCGTCGGCGACTTCTTCGGCACCGGCGAACACTTTCTCGGCGTCGCCCCCTACATACAGCGACACCCAGGCCTGGGTGCTGGAATCGTCGCTGCTGATGAAACAGAACGGTTCGTCGGCGAGGAGACGAGTGTCCCTGATGATTCCCAGGATGGATCCGAGGGCAGAGTCCCCCGACTCGACGCTGACCGAGACGCCCAGAGCATCGGAAGCTTCAGCATCGGTGACGAAGTCGCACGAGTCCGACGTACTCAGGTCGTCGTCGATGTTTTCGACGAAGCTGCGAACGCCGAAGAACAGAACCGCCAGCAGGATGCCCACGCCCACTACCACGACGATTCCTCCGATGATGGCGGCCTTGGCGCATCCGCTCATCCCCGAACGCGGTGACGGCGGGAGAGGAGCATTGACCTGGATCTGCGGTGTCGGGTCTCCCAGCGCGGTTGGTGCTGGCGGTTCCATCGCCGGAGACTGTGCCGGCCGTTCCGCGGGAGGCTCGGCTGGCGGCGGTGCCGATTCCGGGGGCGGTCCCTCTGGAAGTTGCTCGGGGGGAAGCGTCCCGTCGTTCACGGGCTCGATGCTAGGTAAAGCGCCGGCCGCAAGGGTGGCTCCGTGCTTTCCAAGTCGCCGAGATGGTCAGGTTCGTCCGAAGCGGTCGAACTCCGGCAACTCCACTTGCTGTTCGTCGATCAGGCGGTCGACCGCGGCGATTGCTTCGGTCAAGTCGAAAGGTGTTGCTTGCTGCCACGGATCGGCCTGCAACCGGTCAAGGTCCTCACGCAGACGAAACCGGGATGGTTCGACCTCGTCTAGGTCGTCCCAGGCTATGGGCATGGCGATGGGAGCTCCATCGCGCGGTCTCAGTGAATAGGGACACACCCCGGTTGCCCCAAAGCCGTTGCGAAGCCAATCGAGAAAGACCCGACCCCGACGTTCCTTCTTGAGAAACTCGGTGGTCAAGCGCTCGGGGTGGCGCAAGGACAACAGGTGAGCCGCGGCCAGGGCGAACCTGCCAAGTGCATCGAAGGAGATCGTCGGGGCGAGCGGCACCACCACGTGGAAGCCCTTCGATCCCGTGGTCATGAGCCACGACGGAACTAGGAGCTCAGAGAGCAATCCGTGGACCTCGGTGGCTCCGAACC
Organism: Acidimicrobiia bacterium; assembly: GCA_031389635.1. GTDB lineage: Bacteria > Actinomycetota > Acidimicrobiia > Spongiisociales > ZC4RG35 > DATEEG01. The sequence continues at coordinate 4,081 of JANMST010000484.1, forward strand.
GGGCGCCATCTATGTCGCCATCAGTCGGGTCGAGATCGAACACGAGCCGATCTGGATGTTCGAGGTCGTGAGTTCGAAAGCAGGGGATGTGGAACGTGATCGTGTTCTGGTTGGCCAGGTAGCGCAGTCCTTCGAGATCCGAGATGGCGGGATAGCTGACGGTCCCGCCTTGCTTGGGGAGGTCCACTCGCTTGATGAACGCAGGAAACCCCTTGCCGGCGTTCTTCTGCATGAACCCGGGCTTGTC
>JANMST010000491.1:0-2035 GCA_031389635.1 Acidimicrobiia bacterium
TCCGAGGCCCAGCCTCCCTCCGAGGCCCAGCCTCCCTCCGAGGCCCAGCCTCCCTCCGAGGCCCAGCCTCCCTCCGAGGCCCAGCCTCCCTCCGAGGCCCAGTCTCTCGTTGACGCCGAACCGGCGGAAGAGGCTTAGGGAGCGAGCGTCGTTGTGGTCTCCGCCGGCAAGGTCGTGGTCGCCGGGCAGGACACCCCCGAGAATTCGATCTGGCAGGGATGCACCTTGATTATCTCCTGGCGGGGCGAGTAGACGACGGTCCATTCGACCGTAGTCGCGACCCCGTTGACGGTGATAGTTCTCGAGACGTTGACCATGTAGCCCTGAGCCGGGGACTGGTCCACGATCTGTTCGGGGGGCATGATGGTCTCGTCACCCACATAGCGCGCGGGAGGCGGGTCGCGATAGTTGTACGGCTCTGATACCTCTGCCGTGACGACCCTCGCCGCGGGGCCACCATCGGCCACGACACTCATCCGCAACCGGCCTTCGCTCTGTTCGCCGGACACAATGCGCCCATCGTTGTCGCTGTAGATGGCGACCGTGATGGATGAGTTGGAATACGACGTGCGAATGAGAATCGCGCTATCGGAGTCGTTGCGGAACTGGAGGTCCGGCAGCGGCCACGAAATGGTTGCTTCGATCCCAAGCGGATAACGCGAGAAGTAGAAACTGTGCGGCTTGTGGAAAACATCTTCGAAGCCGCCCCAAAAGAGAGCGTTGTAGAACGTCGTGGCGAACTGGCTGACACCACCCCCCACTGTGTCGGCGATCTCTCCACCGATGATGGTTCCGTCTTCGAGGTAGCCATCCTCGGTCGTCCGCTCACCGGCCGACTCGTTGAGCGAGAACGTCTCCCCGGGCATCACCATGATGTTGTTGACCTTGTCGGCAATCAGGTGGATGTTGGTGACGCGGTTTTGACAGCAGGGGTGGTAGGTCGTGAATTGGCTCACCTTGTGGGTAATCCCCAGAGCCTCGAGCTCCTCGGTGGTTACCTCCGGTTCGGCCGACTCGTCGATCGGAAACGTTCCCACCCGGGCGGCGGAATTGGCAGCAAGGAGGAGATGCTCGGCGGTGGTCTCGGGGTTGATGATGGTGCCGCGCCGTCCGGGCACGACGATCGCCAGGTCGCCCTCGATGACGAGCTCGGCGTCGACCGGCGCATCCTCAAGCTCGGCCTTCAATGGCTCGAGGATCTCATTGACCACTTCGGGGTCGATGGAGAATTCGATGCGATCGGGGAGAACCTCGGCGCGCAATCCCGAAGCGATCTGGCTGACGGTGAAGGTGACTTCTCTCTCCCGCTCAGCATTTCTGAGGGTGACCGGTCCCGCCAGAATGAGTTGAGCGCGGAGGACCGCCTGGTCGATGTCGCGGTTGCTCAACGTGGGGTTGGCAGTTACCACGGGCAGTTCTGTCACGGTGCGATCGAAAGTTGCCGATTGTCCGAGGATGAGGTGGGGCGCCACGGAGCGATCGACCTGCTGACCGGACCGCGGGTACAGGGCTTCAGCGACGGTCCCATTGATTCCAACTCCACCTGAAAATGGTGGGTTGCCGATGACCTCGCCATCCCAGATCGACATCACCGCTTCGACAGCGTCGCGATCGATCACGGCCGTGACTGCCATCTCATGGGTCGAGAAGAGATGGGTGAGCCACCACCAGAATTGACCGACGAGGTTGCCTTCCCTGCCGACTTCCATCGCCCGGCTCGCCATGGTGGCCTCGTCCAGATCGAATCCGATCGACGCCGGCGTGATCTGGACCTCTCTGCCTCCAACTGTGAACGTAGTCGGCGACTCCGCCAGGTTGGCCTCCAGGTCGACCAGGGCGGTCTCGGCCTCTTCTGGGATGAAGCCTCCTAGTTCGATCCCCTCGGCCTGAACCGAACCGACTACCTGACCCGCCGAAGCCGCCCGGGACACCCCATAGAACGCCAGGATGAGCGCGACCAAACCCAGCGCCCACAGCCATGGCGCGGGAAAGCGGCGTCCTTGAACAGGCGCGTCAGTGGATATTTTGGAACCCC
>JANMST010000540.1:0-3460 GCA_031389635.1 Acidimicrobiia bacterium
AGGGTTACGGCAACCGAGTTGGGCAAGCTCCGAGCCGTGCATGAGAGTTCGGCTGCGACGGCCGAATTGGTGGCGCAAAAGCTCGGCCCGGATCAGCTGATCGGCTCGGCCTACTCGGCGCTGGTCGCCCTGGAGTACACCAAACTCAAGGCGGAGCGCAAGGCGCGGCTGGCCAAGGCCAAAGATCCGAAGAAGGTCGAAGCCCAATGGCAGCAGGTCGTCGAAGGCGCCCGTCAGGCGTTTGCGGCTGGAGGCCTGCGAGGTCTCAAAGAGTCCGATCTCGACCGGTTCTCCGCCGAACTAACCCGCTCGAAGGCCAATTTCAACGCGGTGGTCGAAATCGCCAACTCGGCGAAAGTCGTTGGGTCATTCGTATCCGACAGTTCGAAGGCTGCGGTCGGCAACTTTGTGACGGTGTACGACTTCGTCAAAGATCTAGGTCAGGTCGTCATTCCGACGCCGCTGGACCTCTGCGACCGGGCCATTGAGGGCAAGTACACCAAGCACTTCAGCAGATCGTTCAGTCTGTCAGTCACCATCACTTACTGGTGTCCAACCTTCTTCAACCCGTTTCGCACCTGCACCAAGACGATCACGCTGGCCGGGGTGAGCTTCAGCCTCGATTTGGAGGTTGGGTATCGGATCACCTGCTGTGGCGCGACGGCCTATGGCTCGGCCTCCGCCCAGGCTTGCGCCACCATCGTGGGTTTCACTGTCTGCGCTACCTGCACCGCCAAGGTCATCGGGTTGGCAGGCATCGCCAAATCGGGTTCCGGCTCGTCGTGCAGCTACGGACTTGGCGTCACGGCCGAACTGAAGTGCACGGTGGGGGGGATTACGGTGTTCTACGCCAGTGTTCCTTACGGATGGACCGTCACCGGCCCCTGCCCTCCAGCCATCCTTCCGTGTGCGCAAGTGGGCTGACAGGTAACTGATGGAATGGCAGCTAGACGAGCCGCTCCTCTTCGCAGTGAGTGTGCTTGCGACGTGGCGGATCACAGCCTTGGTCGCCTATGAGAGCGGACCGTTCCGTATTCTCGAGCGACTCAGGCGGCTTCTAGTGGTGATCCGACTGGGGCGGCTCGTCAGCTGCTTTCACTGTCTTGGCCTGTGGATTGCGGCGGGGGTGGCCCTCATCGTCTACCGATGGGACCTGGCCACAGTCCTCGTCTGGTTAGGTCTGGCTGGCGCGGTTTCAATCATTGAGCGCTGGCTCGGCGGCAACGCTTCGATAGGAGATTCAGAAGATGGGATTTAACGGTTGTTGCGGCCAACCCGCATCTCGGAGAAGAGCTCGACCCAAACTGGCTGAGCTGCCGGACAATCCGGCCCCCAAGGATGGTGTTGCCATGGTGTATCTCGGATCGGGCCAGCGTGAAGTGGCTGGATCGGAATCGGGCCTTCGCTACTACGTCGGCGATAGCCGACGGCACTTCCGTGCGGATCAAAGCGATGTAGACAAGCTCCTTCGGAGCCGGGAGTTCATGCTCAAAGTCTGAAACTATCAGCCGCCGCATCGGCCGATCAGATAGATGATCAACAAGACGAGCCCGCCCATGACCACTGTCGCGGCCGGTCCTTTGACGACCAGCCCCAAGCATCCGAACTCGGGCTCGCCGTCATTGTTGTCTTGCATCGAGCTCCATCCCATCCGGGTGGTCGCGATCAGTTCAGGCACACCGTCTGCAAGCGCATCCCAGGTATCTAACTCTCCGGTTGCTCGGGCCGTGTCAGCTTGGCGGCGAACCGGAATCGGTCTCCGCGGTAGAGAGAGCGGACATATTCGAGCGGCCGGCCGGTCGCATCTCGACTGCTTCGGGTGAGCAGCAGCATCGGCGTTGACGAGTCAGTCCCCAAAAGGCGAGAGGCCGCCGGTGGCGCAAGGACGGTTTCGATCGTCTCTTCACCTTCGACCGGGACGACTCCGTATTTCTCCTTGAGAAGGGAATAGAGGGAGGTGCCGGCGGACAGCTGCTCTCCGACGTCGGGAAAGCGCTGACCGTCGAGATACACCGTTTCTACCGCCATCGGTTCGTCGTTGGCGTAGCGAACTCGTTCGATGCGAACCACGGGTGTTCCTTCGCGTAGGTCCAACCTCATGGCGACCTCGGGCTCGGCGTCGATGATGGTGACGTCGATGAGTTTGGACCCTGGCCTGAGGCCCTGGGCGATCATGTCCTCGGTATACGAGGTGAGTTGAAGGTTCTGGGTGACCTTCGGCGACGCCACGAACGTCCCCCGTCCTTGCATGCGGACGATGCGGCCTTCAACTGCCAGATCATGAAGTGCTTGTCGCACCGTCGTACGGGAGATGTTGAATTGTTCGCTGAGCGCACGTTCGGGCGCAACAGGAGTCCCGGGAGCCAGCCCGTCGACCTGTTGGCGGAGCCATTGCCTGAGCTCGTAGTACTTGGGCTCGGCGTTGGCTCCCCGTGGGGCTTGTCCTGATCGCATGGTGCTCATCGGTGCCCGCCGCGGTGAGGCGCAAGTTCAAGGTGGTAGCGCACCACCTCCACCTGGTCACCCTGTTCCCCTTCCACGGCCAACTCTTCCCAACGATGCTTCCCATCGGATCGCCAGCCGAGACCCTCGTAGAAGCCGCGCGACTTTTCATTGGAAACCACCACCCAAAGCGTCGCCGCGGAGTACCCGGTGGCGCCAAGTTGGTCCACGGCATGTCCGATGAGACGACGACCGATCCCGCGGTTGGTCAGCTCGGGCTCGACATGGACGGAAAATATCTGGCCGGTGAGAGCGGGGTTGTCTTCGACATCTGGACTTGGTCCGAAATAGATGAAGCCGGCGATAGCGCCATTCTCAACTGCTACGCAGACCTGTCGATCGATGCCTTGCTGTTGCAGGCGCTGGTCCCAGAGATCCGCCCGGTGAGCGATGTCCCGGTCGATTCCATGGCCGCTGGGCGGTCGTGAGTAGGTGGCGATCCAGGAGCGCACATGGATACCGGCGATCGCAGGCGCGTCGGCGCTGGTGGCGTCGCGGATGGTGACGGTTGAGCTCGAAGGCGGGGACTCCATCATGGCACCGCCAGGATTCGAGCCGGATTCTCCACCAGCATGCGGTGCAGAGACTCATTACTGATACCGGCCTCGGTCAGTTGCGGAAGGACGACTCCAGGGAGATATGCGTAGCCGTACCGCCCATGAGTGGAAGGGTTCATGTACGCCTCTGCTCCCGACATGTCGCAGGAAAGAACGATCCGGTTGTCGTAGCCGCGGGCGACCAAATCAACCAAGGCCCGGATGCGGTCTTCGTCTGGTCGGTAGTAGGCCCATTTGATGAACTCCCCGCCGCCTTCGCCCTCGCTGTTGGGGACCCGATAGTCGAACCACTCTTTCCCAAAGGTATCGAAGGCGACATTCACTCCCGAGCTGAGGACCTTTTCGAGGTAGACGATGTCCGGCTTGAGGTCGAGGTGCCCCAGCACCACCCGTGACAGGTC
>JANMST010000545.1:0-10318 GCA_031389635.1 Acidimicrobiia bacterium
GGACCTGGTCCGAACGCACAAAAAGAGAGGCATCATCGCCGGAGGCCACATGCCCGGATATGCAGGCCACAAGGGCGAGATGGACACTCAGACGTATCTGACCAAGGTGAAGGAGGGTGAGCTCTACGACCCCACCCTCAGCTTCCAGATGGACAACGGGTTCCGGATCGTGACCATCCTGCGCAACTACATACGCGATGAGGTGACCAACGGCGACTCGGCCTTGATTGTGTGGGATAACCCGGACTTCAAACCGACCTGAACAATTCCGTTCTTAGTATCCGACGGGCGGGCAGCGAAAAAGGAAGGCATCGGAGAATGAACCAGATTCAAAGAACTCAAAGACGGGGAAATCGAGATGCGCTCCTGGCCATGCTGGCCTCGAACCGGATCGACCGGCGTCAGTTTCTCAAGCGTGTCGGGGCCGGAGGGGTCCTGATGCTTGGCGGTCCGGCGCTGCTGGCCGCCTGTGGGGGCGGCGAGACCGCTGGCACCGCAGAAGGCAACAGCTTGTTCGTCGACAACTGGATCGAGTACATCGACGTCGACGATTCGGGGGAGTCCCCGACCCTGCTCCGCTTCGAAACGGAATCCGGGATCGACGTGACCTACAACGAGGGCGTCAACTCCAACGAGGACTGGTTCGGCAAGTATCAGCCGCAGCTGGCGGCTGGTCAGGCGACCGGGATCGACGTCGTGGTGCTCACCGACTACATGGCCGCACGGATGGTTCGTCTCGGCTACGTCGACACCCTCGACCACGCCAACATCCCCAACATGTCCAATCTGGCCCCGGCCCTGCAAAGCCCCGACTTTGACCCGAACCGTGACTACACCCTGCCATGGCAATCGGGCTTCACCGGCCTCGCCTATGACCTCGACCAGACCGGTCGAGAATTGACGTCGCTCCAGGACATCCTCGACCCTGCCTTCGAGGGAAAGGTGGGTCTTCTGGAGGGCTACAACGACACGGTTCCGCTTTTCCTGTTGATGGAGGGCAAGGACCCGCAGACGGCCACGGTCGACGACTACGTCGCAGTGTGCGACAAGATCGCCGAAGTGATTGCCTCCGGTCAGGTCCGCCAGGTCTACGGCAACGACTACCTCGATGCCTTGCTCTCAGGCGACCTGGCCGTCGCTTTCGGTTGGTCCGGTGACATCGCCTCCAACCAGGAGGCCGTGCCAAGCCTCCGGTTTGGCTTCCCGCAGGAGGGCTTCATGGTGTGGAACGACAACATGATGATCCCCAAGGGCGCGGCGAACAAAGCCAATGCCGAGGCTTTCATGAACTACTACTACGACCCGGTCAACGCCGCCGAGCTTGCTGCCTACATCTGGTACGTGTCTCCGGTGACGGGGGCCAAGGAAGCAGTCGTGGACATCGCCCCCGAACTGGCCGACTCCGAGCTGATCTTCCCGACCGACGCGACGCTGAGCAACGCTCACATCGTCAAGGCCTTCACCGAAGAGGAGGAGGCCATCGTCAACCAGGCAGTGGCGGCAGCGACAGGAGTGTGATGGAGAGCAAGGCGACCGGAAACATTCCGGCGGTCGAGTTAGCAAATGTGACCAAGGAGTTCGCCGACTTCAGCGCGGTGGACGACCTGAGCCTTTCTATCGACGACGGTCACTTCTTTGCTCTTCTCGGGCCGAGTGGGTGTGGCAAGACCACGACCCTGCGAATGATCGGCGGGTTCGAGGACCCGACCTCGGGGACGATTCGACTGCACGGAGAGGACGTCACCGGCCTCAAGCCCTACAAGCGCAAGGTCAACACCGTCTTCCAGAGCTACGCCTTGTTTCCTCACTTGACGATCTTCGAGAACATCGCCTTCGGACTGCGTCGGCAGGGGATAGAGGACAGTGAGGTCAAGCGCCGGGTGGGCGACGTTCTCGACCTTGTCCAACTCGCCGGCCGCGAACACCGCAAGCCTCGCCAACTCTCGGGTGGTCAGCAACAGCGGGTGGCTGTGGCCCGTGCCCTCGTCAACCATCCCAGGGTGCTACTGCTCGACGAGCCGCTTGGAGCCCTCGATCTCAAGCTGCGCAAGGAGATGCAGATCGAGTTGAAGCGTATCCAGCAAGAGGTGGGGATCACCTTCATCCATGTCACCCACGACCAGGAAGAGGCCATGACCATGGCCGACACGATTGCGGTGATGCATAAGGGCCACATCGAGCGCATGGGCGCACCCGTCGAGATCTACGAGGATCCCCGCACCGCGTTCGTTGCCGGTTTCCTCGGGGCCTCCAATCTCATGGGCGGGACCCTCGACGGCTCCACCGGGAGAGTTGCCCTCCCGGGAGGGATCACGATCCACGGCAATCCCTCCAAGCTGCCGACATCGGCCGGCACCGTCCAGTTTGGGGTCAGACCGGAGAAGATCAAGCTATATGCCCCTGGCGACGAGGCGGCTCCGGCCAATCGCCTGCCGGCCAAGGTCACCGATGCCAGCTTCATCGGCGTCAGCACGCACTACCTGGTCGACGCCCCGATGGTGGGCGAGCTTGCCATCGTTGTCCAGAATCTGGACGATCGCCGGTTTGCGCTCGGTGAGGAAGTGGTGGCCGCCTGGCACCCCGACCACACTTTCGGCGTAACGACGTGACGGCTGCGGCACCACCCATATCTGCTGATTCGGCCGCTCTGCCGCCGAGCAATCCGGCCGCCGCCATGGCTGCCAAACGGCGCCGGCGGGTCCCGTATTTCCTGTTGCTCCCGGGCGTGGCCTACCTGGTGGTGCTCTATCTGATCCCGCTGATCGGCTTGCTGCGCATGGCCCTCCAGACCGGAAACCTTCAGGCGGGCTATCAGTTCTCGTGGGCCTGGGAGAACTTCGGCCAGGTCTTCACCACCTACCGACCCCAACTCCTGCGGTCACTCATGTACGCGGTCGTGGCCACGGTGGTCACCCTCCTCCTTGCCTATCCGCTGGCCTACGCGATCGCGTTCCGGACCGGAAGGTTGAAAAACCTCTTCCTGGTTCTCCTGCTGGTCCCCTTCCTGATTCCCTTCCTGCTTCGAACCCTGGCGTGGCGGATCATCCTCGCCGATCAGGGCGTCGTCGTCGACGCCCTCAAAACCGTTGGTCTTTTGCCGGGCAACGGACGACTGCTGGCGACAGGTTGGGCGGTGCTGGCCGGCCTCGTCTACAGCTTCCTGCCCTTCATGACTCTGCCGATTTACGTGGCGTTGGAGAAGATCGACAAGTCTTTCCTGGAAGCCGCCGGCGACCTCTATTCCAAACCGGCCACAGCTTTCTGGAAGGTTACGTGGCCGCTTTCCCTCCCCGGGGTCATCTCGGGGACGCTGCTGACCGCCATCCCGGCCGCGGGGGATTTCATCAACGTCCAACTGCTCGGCAACCCTCAACAGACGATGATGGGCAACGTCATCGAGAACAAGTTCCTTTCGAGCATCGACTATCCGGCGGCGGCGGCGATCTCTATAACGCTGATGCTGGTGATCGTGATCGGGATCATTTTCTACGTGCGGGGAGTCGGCACGGAAGACCTGGTGGCGTGATGAAACGGCTGAAGCGCTTCGCCCTCCCCGCCTACCTGGGCTTCGGGTTGTTCTATCTATTTCTCCCGGTGCTCGTGGTCATCTTGTTCTCATTCAACGACAACGCGAGCCGGTTCAACGTCGAGTGGCAGGGCTTCTCCTTGAAGCACTGGGCCAACGCGTTCGCAGTTCCCGAGATACCCCGGGCGCTGGGTGTGAGCCTCACGATCGCGTTCGTGGCCTCGGCCCTGGCGACGTTCCTCGGAACGCTCATCGCTTTAGCCCTGGCCCGCTACAACTTCAGAGGCCGGTCAGCGACCAACATCCTGCTTTTCTTCCCAATGGCCACGCCAGAAGTCGTCATGGGGTCTTCGTTGCTTGGTCTCTTCGTCACCACTCAGATCAACACCGGGTTCATCACGATCCTGCTGGCCCACATCCTCTTCATCCTGTCTTATGCGGTTGCAACGGTTCGTGCTCGTATCGTCGGGTTCGACCGGCACCTCGAGGAAGCGGCGATGGATCTCTACGCCAACGAGTGGTTGACGTTCCGCAAGGTCACCCTTCCCATGATCATGCCCGGGGTCTTCGCGGCCTTCTTGCTGGGGTTTGCCCTGTCCCTCGATGACTTCATCGTGACGAACTTCACCTCGGGAAGCTTGCAGACCTTCCCCACCTATGTCTGGGGTGCGGCTCGCCGCGGGATTCCGGGGCAGGTGAACGTCTTCGGCACCGGCATATTTGTTCTGACCGTTTCGCTGATGCTGCTGTTCTTGGTGATCCAGAGGAGGCGAGAGGGTCGTCCCGCCTCCTAGAGATCAAACCGCTGCGGGAGTCTGGGGAGCGCGCCGCTTGAGACGCTTCCAGATGAACCAGCCAACCAGTGCGAGCGGGCCGACCACAATCACCAGAATCGGCAGCGTGTAGAGGCCGATGCGGATGAGACCGTCGCCGAGCCCTTGCAGCGCTTCGACGAGGTCGCGCAAGGCGCCCTTCGCTTGTGCTGCCGGCTCCCAGGCCGGATCATTTGGAACGATGGGGGCGGAGGCGGGCAGGGGAGAGATCCCGATCTGCAGTGTTGCAAGCGAGACGAGGTTTTCGAGCATCTGGCGTCGGCCCTCCAACTGCTCGATCTCGCCACGGGTTGCTCTGATTTGATCAAAGACCTGGAGCAGTTTGGAAGGGTCGGCGTTGTTGTTGTCTCTCAACTCGGCCAGCAATGCGAGGAGTTCCGTCTCCAGGGCGGTCAGGTTGCGGAGTTGTGCTTCGATGTCGACGAACTGGTCGGTGACGTCCTGGCTCTGAAGCGACTCGGTGACAACTCTGTCGGCAACCGCCCTGATCTGGGTGAGTGTCGCGGTCAGGTTGTCGGCCGGAAGCCGGAGCGTGACGGAGATGGTCGGTTGCTCGTCCTCTTCACTGGTGTCGCCGATGCTGGTGGCGGCGACGAAGCCGCCCGAACCCTGCACCAGTGCGATGATGCGATCGAAGGCGGCGCGGGTGTCGGCAGCCTCGAGTTGCATCTGCCCGTCGTAGATGACTTTGCGGTCGTTCACCGACGGCACCCCGGTAGCCCGGGACTCCTCGTCGTAGGCGAGGTCTCCTTCCCCGGCAGCGGTTGTGGCAGACGCCGCAGTGGTTGAGGTCTCCGGTTCGCTCCCACCCAGGTTGGATGAGATGGTCTGGAACTCGTCGGCCGAGGTGCCGCTGCAGGCGCCGAGCACCATCAGCAGTGCCAGAAGGGCCACGATGCGTTTTTTCACGATCTCCTCCGATTTAGGAGGCGGCGTTCGCCGCCCACACCTCTTGGACGGACCCACCGCCCAACCAGTTCCCCCCGCAACCCCCGTTGTTTCCCCCGTTTTGGCGCGACAAACCCGCACTATTGTGCGGGTTCGGCGCGCCAAAACGAGAGGATCCGCTGTCGGACAACCTCGGGGTTCCCCCACACGTCGGCGTCCCAAATGGTCAAGAGCCTCCGACCGGAGGCTTCGAGTCGCCGGAATCTGGTCGTGTCCGCTTCACGATCAAGAAATGCGGAGTGAAAGCGCTCCGAAAGAACCTCGATGACGTCGGTTGATCCAACGACCTCGAAATCCACTCGGCCTATCCATTCGTTCCCGCCGACTTCGACCTGCCTCTTGAGTTCGACACCAACTTCGCGGGCGAGTCGCTCCACTCGTGCTTCGAGACCACTTTGCGGTGGCACGTAGCCCGGCTGTCGCTCGGCTAACAGCGTCCGCATGACACGAATGCCGTTCCTTCCGCGGGCAGCCAGTTGCGCGAGCAACTGGTGCATGCCGGCGTTGGTGAACAGCCTCATGGCTAGACCGTTGTCAAGGGCTCGCTCAGTCCGTCCGGCGTGCTCGGTTCCGGCCAAGAGGAAGATCGCCAATGCAGGCGAGACCACACTGATGCCACCGGTTTCCAACAGGTGATCCGCAGGCAAGCCTCGGTGATAGTGGACATCGGCAAGGCGCCGCCTTTGCTTGGTGCCATGCCACGGAATGACAACCTGGATGGGAGGAGCCATTGAAAAGCCGGGCAGGCGCCAGAAGGCCGACGCCGACCTATGAGATAAATACGCGGTGCCCGGAGCGTCGAGGATCCCTGCCGCGACGCGCTGCATTTCGGTCCTGGTGCTGCCACGCAGGCGAAGGACGGTAGGAGACACTGCAATCAGCCTTCCTTCGTCGATTCGGTGCCGAATGGCGCTTTCGCTCAATCCGAGATCTGCAAGTTGTGTCCGGTTGACAACTCCATGCTGACGAGACGCCAAATCGTCAATGAGTTCATCGAACGTCACCTCCCGAGGGTGCCGCAAGACGACGTTCAGGGGAAGACCTTCCCTTCTGGCGCGAAGAACCCGCACCAGAGTGCGGGTTCGTCGCGCCAAAACGGGGGTTTTTTGGGGTTTCGGGGGTGTTAGACGCCGGCTTTGCGTTCGGCCAGGCCGTTGAGGATCTCGAGGACGACACGGTTGGCCAGATAGGAAGTGATCTCGGCCGAGTCATAGGGAGGGGAGACCTCGACGACGTCGGCACCGATGACGTTGAGCTCTTTGCTCAATCGGCGCACCGTGTCGAGCAACTGGCGTGACGTAAGGCCCCCGGGCTCGGGGGTTCCGGTTCCCGGGGCGAAACCGGGGTCGACCACGTCGATGTCGATCGAAAGGAAAACGCCTTTGGCTCCGCCGTCGAGGGAATATGTGACCGCCTCGTCGACCACCGTCTTCAAACCCCGATCCTCGATCTCGTTCATCAGGTACGACCGCATACGTTGCTCCCGCATCCAGGCCATCACGTCGGGCTCGGGCCAATAACCGCGCAGGCCGATCTGAACGAACCGATGACCCGGCACCGCCCCCGACTCGACCAGCCGTCGCATCGGGGTGCCGTGGCCGTACAGCTGGCCGTTCTGCATCTCGCCGGTATCGGCGTGGGCGTCGAAGTGGACCAGGGCAACATCGCCGAAGCCGTGGACGCGCGCCACCCCGGTGGCATTGGCGAAGGTGATCGTGTGGTCCCCGCCGAGAACGATCGGGATCTTCCCGGCCTTGGTGACCTTCTCGACGGTGTCGGTGATCCGGTCCAGCGACAGCTCAACCTGCCCTGGCACCACGAAGACATCGCCGATGTCGACCACCCCGAGGGCGCCAAGCGCGTCGATGCCGGTAGGTAAGTGCGGGCGGTAGCCGTCCATAGCGCCGTAGTCGGCTTCCCTTATCGCCGCCGGGCCAAACCTGGCTCCGGGCCGGAAGGTAGTGCCCCAATCAAACGGAGCGCCAAGGATGACAACATCTCCTTCGCCGAGGTCGTCGAGGCGGCGAGCGGGCACCCCCAGGAACGATTGGCGCGAGGCGAATGACACATACTCAGACGAAGCGAACGGGATTTCCGCGGCCCGCTTCTCGTACGGTACGTTGATCGGAGGGTCAGCCATCCTTCCAGACGCTAACTGATCAGACCCAGCGACCGGAGGTTTCAGCCGGTACGCCTACTCCTCGCGCAGGTTGAACACCACCGTTTGGAGATCGGTGAATTCCTCGATCCGCTGGCGTCCCCATCCGGACTCGGTCCCGGCTGCGCCTCCAAACGGCTGGAAGGTTTCCCAGAAGTCGGTTGAATCGTTGACGATGACCGTGCCGCTGCGGATCCGGTCCGCATACCAGAACGCCTTGCTCAGGTCGTTGGTGAACACTGCCGCCTGGAGTCCAAGGTGGGTCCGGTTGGCGATGCTGACCGCGGCCTCGTCGTTGGCGGCTGTGAGGATCGGCACCACCGGTCCGAACGACTCCTCTCGAGAGACAGCAGCCTCTTCGGAGACGCGATCGATCACGGTCAGCTCGTAGTAGAGATCGGTCGGGTATCCACTCGCCCGGCCGCCACCGATCAGGACCTCCCCGCCGTGCTTGACGGCATCTTCGATGTGCCGGTCCATCTTGGCGGCGGTGGGCTCGTTGTTGAGCGGGCCCATGGTGGTGTCGTCGGCGAAGGGGTCACCGAGCCTCACCAGTCGGGCCGCCTTCAGGGTCGCCTCGACAAAGGCATCGTGAAGCTCGTCGACCACGATCACCCGCTCGGTTGCTGTGCACACTTGCCCAGCGTTGTAGTAGGCGCCGTACACCGCCGCGGTGGCTGCGGCCTCGACGTCGGCATCGCCGGCCACGATCAGTGGTCCGTTGCCCGACATCTCCATGATCGTCCGCTTGAGCCCCATGGCCGCGACGATCCGCTTGCCGGTTTCGGATGACCCGGTGAAGCTGATCCCGTCGATTCCCGGATGGGTTACGAGGTGCTCACCGACCGCGCGGTCGCCGGGGATGACCGACAGGGCGCCTTTCGGAATGCCGGCCTCTTCGATGGCGCGGGCGGCTTCGAGCATGGCCCAGCAGGTGTTGAGCGGCGGCTTGACGATCACCGCGTTACCTGTGGCGAGACCCGGACCGACCGTCTCCATCGGAATCATGACGGGAAAGTTCCAGGGGGTGATCACTGCCCAGATCCCGACCGGGCGCCTGACCGTGAACATGCGACGGTTGCGCTCGGTCGTGGGGATCAGTTCCCCTTTCATTCGCTTGGCGTCCTCGGCGGCGATGTGGAGGTACTCGCCCGATTCGGCGATGTCCTCGATCGCCTCGGCCTTGAAAGGCTTGCCTTGCTCCATCGTGAGGATGCGGGCAATGTCTTCGACCCGGTCCTGCCAAATCTCGTAAGCCCGGAGACAGAGTTCGGCTCGCTCGAATGCCGACCAATGCCGCATCTCCTCGGTTGCGGCCCGGGCCGCAGCGACCGCTCGATCGATGTCGTGGGTCGATGCCAGAGGAACATTCGCCAGGTGCTCTCCGGTACCCGGAGACCGCAGCTCATAGTGCCCGTCGCCGCTGCCCTCGGTCCAGTCCCCGGCGATGAAAAGCTTGAGGTCCGTGGTCAGAAAGTCCTCCTGTTGGTGGCCGCAGACGGTATCAGCCACCGATCACTCGCTAGTCTCCGGCGATGGTTCACCGAATCGGGAAGGGGTGATGGATGGAAGGATCTTCCGTCCCAACCTGCCGTCGATGAACACGTATTAGTAGTTCTCCGGCGGGACTGAGTCACCCGTTCCGACCCTGGTCGGTCCGGCGTCACGAAGCGGGATGGGCACAACGGTCGCACGACCGTCCGGACCCCCAGCAACTGACGAACCAAACCGGCCCCAACCAATCCTTGGCCGGTCACATATCTCGGAGGACCCCATCTCATGAGCATGCAAGGACCCCGCACGGCGGAGTGGTTTGAGCGCGCCCGGGCCAATCTTGTCAACGGTGTCTCCAGCGGATTCCGCTACCTCGGCGATGAAGACACCCTCGTCATCGATCGCGGCCAGGGCGGATACGTCTGGGACATGGATGGCAAGCGCTACATCGACCTTCAATGCGCCTGGGGACCGATCATCCTCGGCCATGCCGATCCCTTCGTCACCGAAGCCGTGGTCACCGCGGCGAGAGAGGGAACCACCTTCGCCATGACCCAGCGGCGAGAGGTCGAGGCGGCCGAGGCGGTGCTCAAGGCAATTAAATGGGCCGACCGGATCCGCTTCACCAACACTGGCACCGAAGCCACGATGCATGCCATCCGCCTGGCCCGCGGCTGGGGCGGGCGAGATCTGATCGTGAAGTTTGAGGGCCACTACCACGGCGCTCATGACTACGTCCTCTTCACCACCGCCGGGGCGCCTCCGGGCCACCTGGGATCTCGCCTGCGTCCGATCCCGTACCAGGTGTCCTCGGGGATCCCCGACGCCATCCGCTCATACGTGCGAACGCTGCCTTTCAACGACATCGAAGCTCTCCAGGATCTGTTCGATGATCACGGGCATGAGATAGCTGCGGTAATAGTCGAACCGGCCTGTGGAAATGCCTTCGGGATCCTGCCTGAGCCCGGATTCCTCGAGGCCATCCGGCGTCTCTGCAGCGAATTCGAGACCGTCATGATCCTCGACGAGGTCAAGACGGGGTTCCGGTTCGGTCTCGGTGGGGGGGCCGCGACGTTTGGAGTGACGCCTGACATAGCCACCTACGCCAAGTCTTTGGGCAATGGCTTCCCGGTGGCGGTGATCGCCTTGGGGGCCGACATGGTGGAAGGGTGGCAATTAGGGGGAATCGCTCAGGCGGGCACCTTCTCCGGCAACGGCATCGCCGCCGCCGCCGCCATCGCCACCCTCGATCGACTCACCAACACCGACGCCTACGACCGTATAGAGAAGGTCGGCCGTGCCTTGATGGAGGGCATCCAGAGGATCCTGGTCGAGTACGGGGTCGAAGGTCTGGTCCTC
>JANMST010000097.1:0-16258 GCA_031389635.1 Acidimicrobiia bacterium
AGCCGGAATTGCCCGCCACGGGTGCACGCAGGCCCGGCGGTGCGGGTGGCCTTCCTCATCTACTGTCCGGCCCGACACCCAACAGGAGGAACCTTGCCGACCCCCCACATCTCTGCTGAGCCGGGCGACTTCGCCGAGGCGATCCTCCTCCCTGGTGACCCCCTCCGGGCCAAGCACATAGCCGACAACTTCCTCGATGGAGCCAGGCAGGTCACGGCCGTGCGCAACATGCTCGGGTACACCGGCACCTACAAGGGAATGCCGGTTTCGGCGATGGGAACCGGGATGGGCATTCCCTCAGCGTCGATCTATGCCACCGAGTTGATCACCGAGTACGGGGTCACCCGCCTGGTTCGAGTCGGCTCCTGCGGGGGGATCTCGACCAAGGTGAAGTTGCGTGATGTAGTGGTGGCGACCGGGGCCTGCACCGACTCCGCTGTGAACCGTGCCAGGTATCACGGCTGGGACTTTGCCGCCATCGCCGATTTCAACCTCGCCAGGGCCGCCGTCGACGCGGCGGCCAAGTTGGGGGTCTCGGTGGCGGTCGGCAATGTCCACTCCGCCGATCTCTTCTACAACCCGTTCCCCGGCGCCTGGGACGTGCTCGAAGGCATGAACGTTCTCGCGGTCGAGATGGAGGCCGCTGGTCTCTACGGAGTGGCCGCCGAAAGGGGCGCCCGGGCCCTCACGATCGCGACGGTCTCCGATCACATTCGCACTGGCGAGGCGACCTCGTCAGACGAGCGGCAGCAAACCTTCGACGACATGGTGGCGATCGCCCTCGAGGGTTTGCTGGCCGACGCGGGCTAGCGGAAGGGCACCGGGTCCCCCGCTTTAGGACTGACTCACACCAGCGCGACGTCCGGTGCCTCGGTCGGGGGCGGGGGAGCGGGCGGGGTGATCAGTGTTTCCCGGCCGATGTCGTCTCCGTAGACGTAGATGGGCATCCCGAGGTGTAGGCGAGGGGCCAGGTAGTCCATGTCCTCGATGTGGACCCGGACGCAACCATGGGACGCCGGAAACGGCGGGACCGATGACGAACCGTGGATGGCGTAGCCGCCATAGAAGTAATAGGGGCGATAGAGGAATCCCAGATAGGACTCCCACCATCCGCCCCGACTGCGCTGGAAGGTGAATCGTCCTTCCGGGGTGCTGGCGCGAACCGTGCGGCCGGTGGCGTTGCGATAGGACCCACCGTTGGCGGACGAAATCGGAAAGATCCCGGCCACTTCGTCGGCCTCGATGAGAAATAGGAGTTGGCGCGAAAGATCGACTTCGACGCGGTCGGGTTCGGGCCCTGGTCCGGGACCTTTGATCTCACGGTCGAGCAACAACCAGTCCTCGGTTCGGAACGTGCCGGTTCGCTCCATGCCGTACAGCTTCTGGAAGGCGTACACCGCCCCCAGGGTTGCCTGCCCGAACACCCCATCGATCCTTCCGGGGAAGAAGCCGGATTCGGTCAGCGCTTCTTGCAGAGAGGTGACCTGGCTGCCGCTTGATCCAGGCACCAGGTCCATGGGCGGCGGGTTGCTGATGGTCTCGCCCGGAATGGGCCGCACCGGTTTAGGGATGTCGGTGATATCGGCCCCGGCCGGCATCGCCATCGGCAGCGCAGCAATCAGCAGGGCAGCGGTTGAGAGGAGTGCGAATCGTTTTCTGGTTGGCATGCTCGTGAGCTCTGGGCGCTCCATGGATAATCGGCGAATCGGGAGCCGACTCAACGATAGGGTTAGGAAATCCGGACATGACCGCCCCGTCCTACCGCGCCACGCTTACGACCTACTTGCGGCCGCTTCGGCCCCGTGTGGTCGTCCTGACCCTGCTGATGCTGGGATCTATAGGTCTCCAGCTCGCTGTCCCCTTGCTTCTCAGCCGGTTTATCGATGCTGCCGTCGCCCGGGAAGCCGTTTCCGGGATGGTCGCCATCGGGGTGGCTTACCTCGTAGCGGGAGTCATCAACCAGGTCCTCGACGCCGGAGCCTCCTATCTGGGCGCCGACATCGGCTGGAGGGCGACCAACCGGCTGCGAGAGGAACTCGGCGAGCACCTGTTGACCCTCGACATGGGGTTTCACAACGAGACCACGCCGGGTGAGATGATCGAGCGGGTCGACGGCGACGTGACTGCCATCTCCGATTTCATCTCCCGGTTCCTGGTGCGGCTGGTCGGTGCCGGCGTGCTCCTGCTCGGAGTGCTCGTGGTGTGCTGGTTCGAGGACTACCGGATGGGTATCGCCATCACCATCTACGTTGTAGCGGTCTCTTCTCTACTGGTGAGCTTGCGGAATCTGGCGATCAAAGCGGCCGAAGAGGAACGAGAGGTATCGGCCCGCCTCTACGGGTTCATCGAAGAGCGACTGGCCGGGATCGAAGACATCCGCGCGCTTGGTGCCGGCCGCTTCACCATGGCCAGATTCATTCCGGTCATGAGGGACTTCTTCGCCAGGACTACCGCCGCCTGGCGAAAGCGTGTGATCGTCTGGGTGTCGGCCAACACTGCGTTCTGGGCCGGGGATGCCCTTGCGTTGGCGGTGGGAACCTGGCTGACGGTCCAGGGATCGATCACGGTGGGTACCGCCTATCTCATCCTGCAGTATGCCCAGCTGGTCAGGCGGCCGATCGAGCAAGTCACCAAGGAGTTGCAGCAGCTGCAGAAGGCAGCTGGCGGGATCATCCGAGTTGATCATCTTCGCCGCCTCAGCACGAAATTGGTCGACGGGCCGAAGCGTCTCCCGACCGGGCCATTGGCGATCGAGTTCGACGAAGTTCGATTCTCCTACGAGGACCAGGTTGTACTCGACGACGTTTCCTTCCGGTTGGAGCCCGGCACGGTGCTCGGGCTGCTGGGGAGGACCGGAGGCGGCAAGACGACGATCACCAGGCTGATCGCTCGGCTCTACGACCCTGATACCGGGTCGGTGCGGATCGGGGAGACTGACCTGCGAGAAGCGAGCTTCGACTCGCTGCGGCGGGCTCTGGGGGTGGTAACCCAGGATGTCCAGCTCTTCCGCGCGTCGGTCAGGGACAATCTCACCCTCTTCGGCACCATGTCCGACGCCGAAATCCTGCGCATCCTCGATCTCGCCGGCCTCGGAACTTGGATAAGAACGATGGGTCTCGACTCGGAGCTCGGCTCGGGGGGCCAAGGGCTCTCAGCGGGCGAGCAACAACTCCTTGCCTTTGCCCGGGTATTTCTCCAGGACCCTGGTGTGGTGATTCTTGACGAGCCGTCATCGCGCCTCGACCCGGCCACCGAGGGCTTGCTAGCGGTCGCCACCGAGCGGTTGTTCTCGGGCCGGACGGTCGTCATCGTTGCCCACCGCCTCGACACGGTGCGCACCGCCGACGAGATCATGGTGGTCGAGTTGGGACAAGTGGCAGAGCACGGCGCGAGACAGGTTCTGGCCTCGGATCCGGACAGCCGCTATTCGCGTCTCTTGGCGGCCGGGCGGGACTCGAGCGGCTGGCTCGATCTTCTGGAGGAGGGTCGATCATGACCGATGCCCGGGTGAGCACCTTCCGGATCCTTTGGGAGTTGATCAAGTACCGTCCGGGGCGGTTCCTCTTCTGCATGTCGATGTGGACTCTTGTCCACGGCTCGCCGCTTCTGTTCGGGATCCTGATCGGTCAGGTCTTTGACCGGCTGGCCGCCGGGCAACCGCTGGCGGAGACGGCTTGGGGACCGGTGATCGTGTTCTCGATCCTCGCCATCGGCCGCAACCTGATCATCTGGCTCGGCGATCTCGTCTGGATCTCCCATTGGAACGAGCAGGCGGTGCAGCTGCAACGGAATCTCCTGAGATGGCTGCTGGAGGCACCCCGCTCGCGGGTCATGCCGCTGTCGCCGGGAGAGGCCGTCAGCACTTTCCGTGACGACGTCGAGGACCTCCTCGAGTATCTCGAAAACTGGGTCGACATGGGGGGTCTGGTCACCTTTGGAGTCGGCGCTGTGATCGTGATGGGCGCCATCGATCTGAGGCTTACTGGCTTGCTGCTGATACCGCTGGTGCTAACCGGGATTCTGACTCAGTCGGTCGGTCCCCAGATTCGCAAGCGGCGCCGGGCCATGCGGGCCGCCACTGATGACGTGACGGGTTTCATCGGCGAGACGTTTGGCGCAGTGCAGGCGATCAAACTGTTCCGGGCCGAGCAGCCGGTCCTCGAGCGCTTCGCCAACCTCAACCGCATCCGACATCGCGCGGCCCTGGCGGACACGTTCCTCACGGAGGTCCTGCGCGGCATCAATCGCAACATGTCGACCGTAAGCGTGGCCTTCGTCCTCATGTTCGCGGCAGGTGCCATCCAGCGCGGGGAGATGTCTCTTGGAGAGCTGACCGTGTTCCTCACCTATCTGCCGAGATTGACGGACTACATGGCGTTCGTCGGTGACATCATCGCCCAGCATCGACGGACCGGGGTTGCCTATGAGCGGATGCAGGCCCTCGCGGTCGATGCTCCCTTCGAGGCCCTGTTGGATCGGACCCGGGTCCCGTTGCGGGGTGAGCATCCGGAAATCGAGGACCCGATCTCGATAGGGAAGCCGCTTGAAAGCTTGAGAGTGCGCGGGCTCACTCACCGGTTCCGCGACGGTGAAGAAGGGCTCGAGAACGTCGATCTCGATGTAGAGCAAGGGAGCTTCACGGTGATCACCGGGAAGATCGGTTCCGGCAAGAGCACCCTGGTTCGGGCCCTGCTCGGCCTCGTGCCTTCGACCGGTGAGATCTATTGGAACGAGGAGCTCGTCGAGGACCCGGCGTCGTTCTTCGTACCGCCCCGTTCTGCTTACACGGCCCAGGTGCCGCGCCTGTTTTCGGAGTCGCTGGCCGACAACATCGCTCTCGGCAAGAGAGCGACCAGAGAGCGCCTGCGAGAGGCGGTGCAACTGGCGGTTCTCGATCCAGACCTGGAGCGGATGGAGCACGGCCTCAAAACAATGGTGGGCGCCCGCGGGGTGAAGCTGTCCGGTGGCCAGGTGCAGCGATCGGCGGCGGCGAGGATGCTCGCCACCGAAGCCGAGCTTCTCGTCTTCGACGATCTCTCATCAGCCCTCGACCTCCACACCGAGGCCGAGCTCTGGAAGCGCCTGTTCGAGAAGCGGGAGGCGACATGCCTGGTCGTGTCCCATCGAAAGGCCGCTCTGGCCCGCGCCGACCAGGTCCTTCTGATGGATCGAGGCCGACTCATCGACCAGGGTCGGCTCTCAGAACTCCTCGACCGCTCGCCTCTCATGCGCGAACTGTGGGAGGTCGGCGAGCGCTGAGCATCCTGTCCCCCTGCTTGCGGAGGGACCGCCCGAGGCTTTGTGAGGGCGAGGGGGGTGCGCGAACTCCAGACGCACTCTCTTCTGCAGCCGCCGCCGGTTCGTCTCGGCGCCTCTCAGAGACTAAGACCAGACGAACCGGGTCGGTCCTGATGGTTCATCTGCCGCTGTGCCTCGCCCACCCCCCTCGATCTCGCTGCGCTCGATCGGTCCCCCCGCAAGCAGGGGGACAGGAAGAAGCGCCCGACACGGAGACAAAGGTGGGTGCGGCACCGCGCCTCCTAGGGAGTACCTGCACCGGGACGCCGGTAGCGCATGGTGCCGTTGCGATCGAGTGGAGCCAGCTTTCCCGCCAGCCTGAGATGCTCGAGGTGGGCGATCGTTTCCCGCAGTGCTAGTCGCTGTTCGTTGGGGCCGAGATTGGGCCGGAACACTTTCTCCATCACTTCCCAGGCGCTGCTCCCGGCGGGGTCGATCACCTCGAGCATGTCTGCGAGCCTTCTCTGATGGTGAACAACCAATTGCTCGGCGCGGGCCGATCCATGCTCGACCAATGCTCCGTGGGCCGGATAGGTGAGCCCGATTTGAAGCTGCTCAATGCGAGCAAGCGATTTGAGGAAGTCGCCCAGGACGTCTTCGAAGAGCTCGTCGTACCCGACGAACGGAGTGATACGCGGCAGGATGTGGTCCCCGGAGAAAAGGGCGCCGGTTCGGGAGTCGCGCAGGCAGATGTGGGCCGCCTCATGGCCCGGGGTGTGGATCACTTCGAACCGGCGATCCTGGTCGATCGGAATCCGGTCGCCGTCTTCGACCACCTGATCGGGCGGGTCGATCATTGGCATCCAGTCCGGCCGGGCACCCACCTCGACGAAAGCGGCATGCTGGGCGGACGGAACCCCGTGACGCTCGGCCAGGTCCCGGGTGCGCTGAACGAAGCCGGCGGTGTCGTTGTATCGGTCGATGAGCTTGGCAGCCCTCGAGTGCATGACCGTCTTGAGGCCCCATTCGCGGGTGAGCCGCGGGGCCATGCCGACGTGATCAGGGTGCAGGTGCGAGACCACCAGGGTGTGAATTCCGGAAGGGTCGAGGCCGACCGCCGCCAGACCAGTGGTTAGCGCCTCGAAACCATCGCCCCAGTCGGTTCCACAATCGATCAGTGTGAGGCCCTTGCCCCCCTCGATCACATAGGCGTTGACTGAAGGCGGGGCGCGAAATGGCAGGGGCAGGGTGATGAGTGACACCCCCTGGCCCAAGGCTTGGGCCAGGGTGCCCTCACTCACCTTGTATGGCCTCGCGGACCTTGAAGACGATGTCGAGCGTCACCCGAAAGTCCGTTGGGGCACCGGCGCCGTCGACTTTGCCGCCGACGTTGACCACATCGAATCGCTCGATGTCGCGGATGGTCACGGCGGCCCTGGCCAGAACCGTGCGGATGGCGTCCTCGATCGATTCCGATGATCCCCCGGAGAGTCTGACTGTCTTGGAAATGGACATGGGGGAAAGGTACCCCGTTTGGCCCGAGTAGCCCCTCCACATCGAACATATGTTCGATATAGTCAGATTGTGGACCTCCGATACGCCGAGCTGCACTGCCACACCAACTTCTCCTTTCTCGATGGTGCCTCCCACCCCGAGGATCTGGTGGAAAGGGCAGTCGAGCTGGGCTATCAGGCGCTGGCCGTAACCGATCACGACGGTTTCTACGGGGCAGTCCGGTTCTCCCAGGCCGCCAGGGAAGCCGGTCTCCCGGCGGTGTACGGAGTTGAAATAGGACTCCAAAAGCCTCAAGCCTCAAGCTTCGAGCCTCAAGCCGATCCGATCGCAGAGGCCGAGCGTCGTGATCAGGAACGCACCACCCGCCACCCACCACCCACCACTCGGCCACGCAGGGGCCGGAACAAGAAGATGCATGGCTCCAAGCCGATCGACGTTCCATCCACCGATCATCTGATCCTGCTGGCGGGGTCGCCCGACGGTTACCGGTCGTTGTCGCGTTTGGTCACCACTGCCCAGTTCCGGGGCGAGAAGGATCGCCCCGTCTATCTGTGGGAAGATCTGGTCGAGCTCGCCAAGACTCCCGACATCGTCGCTCTCAGTGGTTGCCACAGTGGCGAAGTTCCCGGGGCGGCTGCACGCGGTGATCTGGCCGGGGCGATGTCGGCGGCAATTCGCTTGCGCGAGCTCTTTGAAAGGCGCTTCCATCTCGAGCTTTGGCATCACGGCATGCCGGAGGACGATCTCCGCAACGATCTCATGATGGAGGTTGCCGGGCGTCTCAACTTGCCGACGGTGGCGACCAACAACGTTCACTATCACCAGCCGTCCGAAGCCGACCTCTCCGAGGTGCTGGCGGCGATCGATGGAAGACGCTCCCTCGACCGCGCCGACGGTTTTCGGCCCGCTACCGACGAGAGATATCTGAAGAGCCCGGTCGAGATGGAGGCACGGTTCCGCAAATACGCAGGACACAACTTGTCTCGGTCCCAATTCTCCAAGTCCCAATTGTCCAGGTATGGGGGACCGGTTGAGGCTGCTGCCAGGCTCGGTCTGGACCTCACGTTCGACTTGAGGTTGATAGCTCCGCGGCTTCCCGACTTTCCGATGCCGGGACATTTCCGCAGCGAGATGGAGTATCTCCGGCATCTCACCTGGGAGACGGCTCGGGAAGTCTATCCCGGGCATGGAGAAGGTCTGGTCGAGCCCGGGGCCAGGACCCGTCTCGAACATGAGTTGGGGATCATCGAAAGGCTGGGTTTTGCCGGCTATTTCCTGGTCGTCTGGGACATCGTGAACTTCGCCCGCGACCAGGGTATCTACTGCCAGATAAGGGGTTCGGGCGCGGACTCGGCGGTGTGCCGGTGTCTCGGTCTCACGAGGGTCGACCCGATCCGCCTTGGCCTCCCTTTCGAAAGGTTCCTGTCCGAGGAAAGGGGCCGCCCGCCCGACATCGATCTCGATCTCGAGGCCGATCGCCGGGAGGAGGTGATCCAGTACTGCTACCGGCGCTACGGGCGTGAGCGGGCGGCGATGGTGGCCAACGTCATCACCTACCGGGCCCGTTCCGTGCTCAGAGATGTGGGTAAGACCTTTGGCTTCACCCAGGCTCAGGTCGACGGGCTCACCAAGTACGTCGACACTCACGATCCTGGCCAGCTTCGATTGGATGCTCCGCTTCCGACCGGTCTCACCGCCGATCTGATCTACGACGTGTGCTGGCGACTCGACGGCTTCCCCCGTCATCTCGGCATCCATTCGGGGGGCATGGTGATCGCCGACCGTCCCCTGTCGGATGTCGTCCCTCTCGAGTGGGGCCGCATGCAGGACCGCACCGTCCTGCAATGGGACAAGGACGACTGCGCTGCCATTGGAATCGTCAAGTTCGACCTGCTCGGCCTGGGGATGCTCAATGCCCTCCATCTGACCGCCGATCTGATCGAGCAGGCCCATGGAGTGGTAATCGATCTGGCAACCATTCCCCAGGAGCCGGCGATTTATCGAATGTTGACCAGAGCCGACACAGTTGGTCTTTTTCAGGTCGAGTCACGCGCCCAGATGGCAACTCTGCCGAAGATGAAGCCTCGCACTTTCTATGACCTTGCCGTCGAGGTGGCCCTGATTCGCCCGGGACCTATCCAGGGTCAATCGGTTCATCCCTATCTGCGAAGGCGCAACGGTGAAGAACCGGTTCGCTATCCCCATCCGCTCACCCGGCCCATCCTCGAGAAGACGATGGGGGTGCCAATTTTTCAGGAGCAGTTGATGGAACTGGCCAGGGTGTGTGCCGGTTTCGACGGCGGTCAGTCGGATCGACTGCGTCAAGCGATGACCCACAAGCGATCGGAGAAGGCGATGGAGCGCTTGCGGGAGGAGGTCTTCGCCGGGATGGCTTCGAAGGGAGTGGTGGGGGCGGCCGCCGACGAGATCTGGGAGAAGCTGCAGGGTTTTGCCCACTTCGGATTTCCCGAGAGCCATTCGGTCAGCTTCGCCTACATCGTCTACATGTCGGCCTGGTTGAAGTACCACTGGCCGGCGGAGACCTTGGCCGGTCTGCTCAACGCCCAACCCATGGGTTTCTACAGCCCCAACTCTTTGGTGCAGGACTCCAGGCGCCACGGGGTGGAAGTGCTCGAGCCATGCATCAACCGCTCGTTTCACGACTGCACGATCGAAGGCTGGCAGGCCGATCCGGAAGAGGTCCTCACCTATTACGGAGCCTCCTGGCGGAGGGGCAGGGGGGCCCTGGAGGATCCGGTCAGACCGGCGATGGCAGTCAGGCTCGGGTTGCGATATGTGCGCAATATGGGGGTCGCCGAGATCGACCGCATCGAAGCCGCTCGCCAACTCGGGGGGCCCTTCAGCGGGCCCGAAGATCTGGCCTACCGCACCGGGCTGTCGATCGACGCCCTCGAAGGTCTGGCGGGGGCCGGCGCGTTGAGTGACCTCGGCATCGAAAGGCGGGCCGGGATCTGGGCGGCCGGCGCCCTGGCCGAGATCGGGCCGGAGCGCCTTCCCCTGTCACCGGGCGTCGAGGCGCCGTCCTTGTTTCCGATGACCAGCGAGGAAACCCACCGGGCCGATCTGTGGGCGACGGGGGTATCCAACAACCATCCGATCCAGTTCATCAGGGAAGAGCTCAAGGCCTCGGGTTGCATGACGGCCATGGAAGCATTGGAGCTGAGGAAGAACGGTGTGGCGATCAAGGTGGGCGGAGTGGTGACCCATAGGCAGAGACCGGGCACGGCGGCCGGTGTCATCTTCTTCAACCTCGAGGATGAGACCGGTCTGCTGAACGTGGTGGTCCTGCCCGAAGTCTGGTCGAAGTACCGGGAGGAAGCCCGGCGTTACCCGGCGGTGGTCATCGGAGGGAGGCTCGAGTACAAGGATGGGGTGACCAACCTGGTAGCCCACCGTTTCCAGCCGCTGGGAGTGAACGCCCTGAAGTCGCGGGACTTTAGGTAGGAACGTGGTCCGTTTTACGTACCACGTACGACGCTTCTACAGGCAGTCCCAGGCGGTCCAGCCGTCTCCCTGATACACGATATGGGCAGCCACCGACACGTTGGTGGCGGGGTCGAACGGATCCGGGGAATTCAGGCCCATCTCCGCGGTGGCCGTCTCCCACATGATCGGATCGACCTGGAACAGACCGGCAGCACCGGTCGAAGGATTGATGGCGTCGACATCGAAGCGGGAGACGCACCACGCCAGTCGCACCGCCCGATTGACGTCGCCCGAACCGAAGTATGTCTCGACGAGGCCGCGCACCGCCAGGGAGTCGAGCCAGCCCGTGTCGAGGAGGGAGGTGATGGTCGACGAGGATGGCGGCGCGGCGCTCAAGGTCGTTGACCCTTCGTCCTGCACCACGACGGCTGCCGTCGAGCGGGATCCGGCCATAGCCAGCCATCCCTGAGCAGACACGGCTCCGGCGGTTCCGCCCCAAGTCGGAGTGGACCGTGCGGCGATCGACGCCTCGGTAGTGGTATCTGCATTGAACGCGGCGAATCCGGCGATGGTGAGAAGGATCACCGCCGTCCACCCGCATAGGTACACGAACCTGTGGAAACTCATGACTCCGCCCACTCCCGGCTCCAACCGGTGCCCATGGGTAAACCGAGGCTATACATTTTGCAAAGAGCTCGGCAAGCCAGAAGGGGTCAAATCTGGCCGGATCGCGCTAGGACGGGGGCACGCTCGAGCTCAAAACGCCTGCCACGTCCTTCCAGGCGGCTGCCTCCGGGCCGAGAAACGAGCTGTGAAGGCCCGTAACTTCGATGAATTCGACCAAGTCGCCGGCTGCTCCGGCGGCAGCGGCGTAGTCCTTGCCGTGAGACATGGGAATCAGCTCATCACCGTCGGCAACTGCCAGCACCGTGTCAGTTCGGGTCGGCAGGCGATGAAGGGGGCTGTAGTCGGCAGGGTCGGGGCGGCTCCTACCGAGCAGCTTTCGGACCGATCCCTGGCCGATTCCTTCCTCTTCCGCTCTCACCAGGTCCGGCATCGCCGCCAAACCCACAACAAGACCAGGCGCCAGGTCCCTGCTCAGGCCGCCGGCCCAGAGGGCCATTGCGCCCCCGGCCGAGTGACCGACGATGACCGTGTGCTTCGGTTCGATACCGGTGACGGCCGGAGCCGAACGAACGGCCGCGGCCACGTCATCGAAGCTCTCGGGCCATCCTCCGCCCAGACCCACCCGCCGATACTCGAGGTTCCACGTCACGTATCCCCGACGGGTCAGATCCACGGCGATGCCCTCGATCGTGTCATGAGTCCATTCGTGCTTCCAAAGACCCCCGTGCACAACCACGATCAGACGGCTGCCACCATCGTCGGGGATGCGGAGATCGCCGAACTGGTCGGGGAGAGGTCCGTACGGGGTCCGCTCGAATGGCATCGCGCTGCGATGAACCAGGTGACGGAGCGCCCATCGATATCCGGCCAGTCCGCGCCCGTAGACGGTGTGAACAGCCGGTGGGGAGAGGAGGGACACACGGCGGAACGGCTCACGTTCCTTGATATTGGAGATGTGCACTTCGACCGCCGGTAACTCGACTGCGGTCAGAGCGTCCTGGAGGGCACGGCTTGTGTGGGTCAGGGCTCCAGCGTTGATCACCAGGCCGTCCACGCGGGTTCGGGCATCGTGGATACGGTTGACCAGCGCACCTTCGTGGTTGGACTGGAATGCCTCGACCTCCAATCCGAGCTCAGCTCCCCAGTCTCGAACATGATCTTCGAGTTGTCGCAGCGTGGTGGTTCCGTAGATTTCGGGCTCGCGGACGCCAAGCAGGTCGAGGTTGGGGCCGTTGAGAACAAGGATTCGCTGCACGTCGCTGATGGTAAGCAGTCGCCAGGGAGTGGTGGGTGGTGCGCGGTGGGTTCAACGGAATCCCGCCTGACGCAACACATGGCCACGAGTAGACCAAAATGCTGCTGTGCGAGAAAACCGGCTTCGGATACGGAATTGGCTTGCTTTGTTCGCCCTGTCCGTTCTCGTGGCGGCGTGCGGGCCCGATCCGCTCGCTCGAATCGGGGCAGGCTCTTCGGATTGGATTCAGGAGCCGACAGTGGTCACCGTGGCTCCCACCCAGGCGGGAGGCTCGGCCCTCACTCCAGTGATCGGCTCCGACTGGTTCAACAACGACCTTGCCCCGGTTGGCGGGACCTCACCGGCCGAAATCATCTCCGGGGTGTATACGCGGGCCAACACTTCCGATCCGTTCGTCCAGGCCACACCAGCCGAGATCGCAATCGCCCTCCCGGGAGTGGTTTTTCCTTCGCTCACGCCACCCGAGGTGCGATACATCACAAGTCAACTCGTTTACGACCTCAACAACCTCACTTTGGCCGCCGACCAGGTGGCCGCATTCGGTCTGTGGACGGTCGAGCCTTACACCCGATCGCGCTCGGTCGGACAACAGGGTGTCTTTACGGTGATTCCGGACGACGAAGGGCTGGCCGCGGTTGCCTCCGGCACTGCCGATACGAGTTGCACCCGTTACATCGACCAAAACGTCGAGTGTTCGGTCCAGGAAGTGGGCACGGGCCCCGCCTGGGAGCTCACCGATCAGCTCGGCACAACACTGGTCTGGTACGGCGACTCGTATCGGTACGAGCTGTTCCTTCGATCGGGCGTGGCCCCGGGTTTGGCGATCGAGATGGCAGATTCGGCGCGGCCGTTGGACTCGTTGGCCGGTTGACTTCCAATTCCTTCTCACCGGTACCCTGAACCGGTGCAGACCTTTCACTCCAACTGGGGAAGCTATCTCCGATATGACGGGGAGGAAAGACCCGACATCGATCGAGCGTTGCTCAGCCGGGTCTGGAGCTATGGGAAGCCCTATCGGCGTCAGTTGATCGGCGTGATCGTCACGGTTCTGGTGATTTCGTCGTTGAGCGTATTGCCCCCCATCCTTACTCGCAGGTTGATCGACGTCGCTCTTCCCAACAAGGATCTCGGCCAGCTCACCCTCCTCGGTCTCGGGATCGTCGCCCTGCCGCTGCTCAACTCGGTGATCGGGATCCTCCAGAGGTGGTGGTCGTCACGGGCCGGCGAGGGAATCATCTACGACCTGCGGCGACAGCTCTACGACCACCTTCAGAACATGTCGCTGCGGTTCTTCACTGCAACGAAAACCGGCGAGCTGATCTCTCGTGTCAACACCGACGTCGTTGGAGCCCAGCAGGCGATCACCGGGACCTTTGTCACGGTGTTTTCCAACATCGTCTCGGTGACGGTGATTCTTGCGGTCATGCTCCAGGCCGAGTGGCGGTTGACCCTCCTGGCCGTAGCCGCGTTGCCGTTGTTCACGTTCCCGGCCAAGCGGGTTGCCCGGGTCCTGCGTCGCATCGCCGATCAGCAGATGGAGCGCAATGCCGCCATGTCGGCCATTCTGCAGGAGACGTTCAACATCTCCGGCGCGCTCCTCGTGAAGCTGTTCGGGCGGGCTCGGACCGAGTCCGATCGCTACGGGGTCGAGGCGGCCGCGGCCCGTGACCTCGGCGTCCGCTCGGCCATGGTCGGGCGGTGGTTCTTTGCGATGATCGGACTGTCGGCGGCAATAGGCAGCGCTGCGGTGTTCTGGGTTGGCGGTTACTTGGTGATCCAGGATCAGCTCACCGTTGGCACTGTGGTGATGTTCACGGCGCTCGTCGCACAGCTTTACGGGCCGTTGAGCTCTTTGAGCAACAGCCGGGTAGAGCTGGCCACTTCGCTGGTCTCGTTCGAGAGGGTCTTCGAGGTGATCGACATGGTTCCAGAGATCACAGAAGGCACGATCGACGGCGCGGCAATCGGGGGCGATATCGAATTCGACGATGTCTACTTTCGGTACACGTCCGAGGAGCCGGTCGGCCTGGAAGCAGTTCGTCGATTCGGACGGCGTGGCGGCACGGAAAAGGGCCTCGCGCCCAAACAGGTATCGAGCCGGGACTGGGCTCTCGAGGCCATCACCTTCAAGATCGGCGCAGGCGAGTTGGTAGCGCTGGTCGGGCCGAGCGGAGCCGGGAAGACGACGATTTCCTATCTGATACCGAGGCTGTACGACGTCAACGTGGGCGAGATCCGGCTCGACGGACGCAGCGTCAAGGATTTCACTTTCCCCGCTCTGGCCCGCGGGATCGGAGTCGTCACCCAGGAGACGTTTCTCTTCCACGACACCATTGCCGCCAACCTCCGTTACGCCCGCCAGGACGCCACCGACGCCGAACTCGAGGCGGCGTGCCAGGCGGCCAATATCCACGATTTCATCGCCTCGCTGCCCGATGGATACAACACGACGGTGGGGGAGCGGGGTTATCGATTGTCGGGTGGCGAGAGACAGCGGCTGGCGATTGCCAGGGTGATCCTCAAGAACCCGGCGGTTCTGATCCTCGATGAAGCGACGTCACATCTCGACTCGAGATCCGAGGCTCTCATCCAGGACGCGCTCGAGCGGCTCATGGTCGGTCGAACGGCGGTGGTGATTGCTCATCGCCTGTCGACGATTCTGGCGGCCGACACGATCCTGGTCCTCGACCAGGGCCGGCTGGTCGAGTCCGGAAGCCACCGCGAGCTACTGGATCACGGGGGCCTCTATGCGGAGCTGTTCGAGACCCAGTTCCGATCGGCAGCCCGACATCTCAGCCAACCGGTAGCAACTGCAGGCGGCGGGCCCGACGCCGATTGAAGAGAGCCGCCAGGTCAAGAGTCGGAGACGAGAGCAACAGATACCGACCTGACCTTGCCAGGAACACGCCGGCCGCAGCCTCAACCCAGCGATGGTGGGGCAGCCACCCGAGCCGGAACCCGCTCGGCGTCTGACAGACCACAACCTCCTCGCTGGGGGCAGAAATAGCGGGCATGCGATCGATGATCGTTGCCTGGCCGATGCCCATTGTCAGACCGTCCCAGGCCGGAAGGCGTTGTTCGCCGTTCCACCAGACGACGGCGTCACATTCCGGGCATGCCGCGGCCCGGAGATGTGCAAAAGCGAAGCCCGCCCTGGGATCCGGTTCGATGGTTTCGTGCCTCGAAAGGCAATCCAGGTTCATCCCAGCAGTGTGACGGCAGGGTGTGACAGATTTCCCTTCTTCGCGAAATGCGGTGTGGTGAGTCCAAAACCCGTTTTACGAGAGTCCGAGACCGGTTTTACGTGAGACGTGAGACGTGAGACGTCCGGTTGTCCACCAGAGCTTGAGGCTTGAAGCTTGCGGCTTGAGGCTTGCGGCTTTCCTATCCGAATTCGAGTTCGAACGTATCGATCCCGACCCGGGGAATTTCACCCGTGTCCTCGCTGCGCACCCCGGGTACCAGGATCAGCGGGCACTGAGTCTTTTCCATCACCCTCACCGAAATGCTGGTCCAGGCTTGCTCGGTGAAGAGGCGACGGGTGGCGCCCATCATGATCAGATCGGCCCCTACCTCCTGTGCGGTGTTGATGATTGCCTGGGCCGGGTCGTCGCCCTCGACCAGGCGAACCCCCGCGGGCCGGCCCCGGGCGGTCAGTGCGGCGATCAAAGGATCCACCACGCGCTTGCCCCGCTCCTCCAGATACCGGGCCGCCTTCGACTCGGCCTGCTCGAGGCGGCGGGCGTCATCATCGAGGAGAGACCTGCGCTCTTCCTCATCGAGGGATGCAAGGAACGTGCGAGGAACCTGAACCACTGTCATCACCGTGACGCTTCCGGCCTCGTCGGAAACGAGGAGGTCACAAAGTCTGGCAACGGCGGTCGGCGGCAAGACACCGGTTGTGGCTACGAGGACGTGCACCGCAGGGCAGGTTAGGCGTGGCCGCCACCCTAGGCCCTGGGGAGAAGTGCCTTAAGGCGCCACGATGGTGGGTGGCACAATGGCCGGATGGCTGAACTAAACGACGACCTCCTCAATCAGGTCACCTGGAAGATCGCCAATGCACTGGTATTGATCGGTTCCCGGGCCGGTGACGAATGGAATGCCATGACAGCTTCCTGGGTGACCCAGGTGTCGATGGAGCTGAAGCTGTTGATCGAGCAGATGCGCGAGCAG
>JANMST010000050.1:0-4683 GCA_031389635.1 Acidimicrobiia bacterium
CGAACTCCAGCACCTCACCCCCGAGCGCCAGGTCAGGTCGATCGACGGCCTTCACGACCTGCTGCGGACCCTGGGCCCGTTGAGTGTCGAGGACCTCGAGGTCCGAAGCGACGGTGTGGCCGTGATCGACGCCCTCAGCGACCTGGCCTCCTCGCACCGGGCGATTCAGGTGCGGATCGGCGGACATCCGCTATGGGCGGCGATCGAAGACGCGGCGCGCCTCCGAGACGCCATCGGCGTCCAGCCGCCGGCCGGAGTTCCCCATGTGTTCCTGCAACCGGTGGACACCCCGCTTGCCGACGTCGTCGGCCGCTATGGCCGGACTCACGGGCCTTTTACCTCACACGCGATCGCCAACGCATTGGGCCTCCCGGTGGGAGTCGCCGACAGCACGCTGGCCATGCTCGAGAACGCCGGAAGGGTCGCCCGAGGAGTGTTCCGGACCGGAGCCGAGCGGGAATGGGTCGACCTGGAAGTGCTGCGCAGACTCAAGCGCCGCTCGCTGGCTGTCTTGCGCCATGAGATTGAACCGGTCGAGGGCAGTGCCCTGGGCAGATTCGCACCTCAATGGCAGCGGGCCGGCGGCGAACCCGCCCGCGGCAGGGCAGCACTGGGCGAGGCGGTCAGACGATTGCAAGGGGTCGACCTGGCAGCCTCGGTTCTCGAACGTGACGTCCTCCCGTTGCGGGTGGCGGACCACGCTCCCCTGCTCGATCAACTCATGCTCGAAGGCGAGGTGGTGTGGGCCGGACGAGGTCCCCTCGGCGGCAAGGACGGCAAGGTCGCCCTCTATCTGCGATCACAATTAGGAGCCCTGTGGACACCAACTGGAGGCGATGCTCCCGAGAGCGCCGTACATGACACCCTCCGGGCTCATCTGGCCGACAGGGGCGCCTCCTTCTTTCACGATCTCTACCAGGCGGCCGGAGGAGGCGACCCCGAGGCGGTGCTCGATTCGCTGTGGGACCTGGTGTGGGCGGGTGAAGTCACCAACGACACACTGGCTCCTCTGCGGGCATACGCCCGTTCCAGGGGAGGCAGTTCACGAGGTAGCGGGAGCCCCGGGGGGCGGACCGTGCTCGGCTACAACTTTCCACCCCACGCTTCGGGGCGGTGGTCGAAACTGACAGTGCCCGAACGAGAGCCGACTGTCGCCGCCACATCATGGGCCGAGCTTCTCCTCGATCGTCATGGGCTCCTGACCAGATCCCATGTCCTGGCCGAGTCATTGCCGGGCGGATTCTCGGGCCTCTATCCGGTGCTCAGTCGAATGGAGGAGGTGGGGAAGGTCAGGCGTGGATACTTCGTCGAAGGCCTGGGCGGCGCCCAGTTCGCCCTTCCCGGTGCTGTGGATCGCCTCCGTGCCGCCGCCGCCACCGGAGTGATCGGCCTTGCGTCCACCGATCCCGCCAATCCCTATGGAGCCGCCCTCCCCTGGCCGTCGACAACCCGGGAAGGGCTCGACGCCGGTGAGACCAGATTCGCCCGCTCCGCTGGAAGTTACGTCTTCCTGGTCGACGGGTCGCTGGCCGGGTACCTCGAGCGAGGCGGCAAGCGACTGACTCTTGTCGACGTGACACCAGACCTCCAGGGTCAAATGGCACGCGAGATCGCGTCGATCGCCCATCGCCACCGCCGCCTTACCCTCGAAACCGTCGGTGGTTCACCCGCAGTCGACAGCTGGCTGGCTCCCGCCTTGCGCGAGTGGGGCTTCGTGTCGGCCCTGCGCGGCCTGGCGTTCCGGGGCTGATGCCGGAAGGTGACAGCTACGCGCCGCCCGGCGGGTCGATGCGGCGCTGGCAGAAGCAACCATCGAGGCGGTCGCAGGATCCGCCCCTGCCATCCGCCGCTGGTCGGCGAAGATCCTCGACTCCCGGGTAATTGCTGTCCGCGCGCGGGGCAAGCATCTGCTGATCACCTTCGATTCCGGCATCACCATCAGCGGACATCTCGGGATGAACGGGCGGGTCCAGGTCGGCCCGGGCCAGCGGAGGCCCGGCCCCGAAAGCCTGCTCCTCCAAACAGCCACGCACCATGTGGTCTTCCAGGCGGCCAGAATCGACGCCGACAGGACCGCTGTCATCGAAGCCAGCCTGGAGAGGCTCGGTCCCGATCTTCTCGACCCCGCGTTCCGATCCGACCAGACCCGCGCAACGTTGTTCCCGAAAGACCGCACGGTGTCCGAGCTTCTCCTCGATCAACGCGTTGTGGCAGGAATCGGCAACGTCTTCAAGAACGAGACGCTTTTTCTCGAGCGGGTCAATCCGGCGACACTGGTGGGCCAACTCATCCAGGACCAGGTTGACGCCTTGATCGAGCGCGCCCGACGATTGCTCGTCGCCAACGCCACCCGATCGACCCGGTCGACCACCGGCTTGCCGGGCCCGAACGGGCGCAACTGGGTCTACGACCGCGCCGGACTTCCATGCCGGCGATGCGGTCAGGCCATCAGTAAGCGCATGATCGGCCAGCCTGCTCGCGTCACCTACTGGTGCCCCGGCTGCCATCCGGACCCATCGGTACCCGACCTGACGACTTGAGGGCCTTAGCCTTCAGACGTGGCCGAATCTCTAACGATCCGCCCCGGGCACCCGGACTTCCTCGACCTGCCCTGGAACCTCCCTCTCGCTGAGTGGGAACTCCCCAACCTCCTCGATTTGCCCAAGGGGATCAGCCGTCATGAAGTGCGCTTCCTGTCTTATCCACGGGGCATCTATGTGATCAAGGAGCTGGCCAGGGCGCCTGCTCGGAATGACTATGCCGTCCTTCGTGAGCTCGAATCCGTTGGAGCACCCACCGTGGCCGCGGTGGGACTGGTCGAGAACCGCACCGACGACCCCTCCGAAGAAGCCTCGGCCGCGTTGATCACCGCCTACGAGCCGTTCTCTTTCTCATACCGCGAGATATTGGCCGGGCCTGGATTTGGCCCCCGACGCAATCAAATGCTCGACGCGTTCGCCGGGCTTCTGGTCGAGCTTCATCTGGCGGACTGTTTTTGGGGCGACTGCAGCCTTTCCAATGTCCTCTACCGCTTCGATGCCGAGGCGATCGTGACGATCATGGTCGATGCCGAAACCGCGCAAATTCTCCCTGGCGGACTTTCCGACGGACGGCGACTCGAAGACATCGAGATCATGATCGAGAATGTCGCCGGGGGAATGTCCGACATCGCCGCCGAGGTCGGAGTCGACATAGAACAGGCCGATCTCGACCTCGGTTATGACATCGCCGAGAGGTACACGAAGTTGTGGGCAGAGTTGCGGAAGGCCGAGACGATCACCTCTGAGGAACGCTTCCGCATCACCGAACGAATCGATCGCCTGAATCGGCTCGGCTTCGACGTTGAGGAGGTCGACCTGGTCCCGTCGATCGACGACACCTCCGAGTTGATGATCAAGGTGAAGGTCGGGGGGCGCAACTTCCACGCCAACCGCCTGAAGTCGCTGACAGGGGTCGAGGCCCTCGAGAACCAGGCAAAAGCGATCCTGTCCGACGTCCACTACTACTCCGCAAAGACCGGCGGCGACACCTCGTCCGGGAAAGCCACATGGGCGGTGAAGTGGCGCGTGAGCGAGTTCGAACCGCTGCTCGCCAGGCTGCGGGCCCTCAACGGTGTGGTCGACCCGGTGCAGGCCTACACCGACCTCCTCCACCACCGCTACATGATGGCTTCGACTCTCGGCAGGGATGTGCCCAATGACGAGGCCTTCCACGATTGGGTGGGCCAGGGGCGGCCCGGCTATCCCCTCGGTTGAGCGGTTCCGGTCAGAACATCGCCCGGCCGGCTGAGTAGCCGCCATCGATGTAGATGACCTGGCCGGTGACGTAGGACGCCTCCTCGGAACATAGGAACGCGATCACCGACGCCACCTCCTCGGGATTGCCGACCCGGCCCATCGGAATCATCCGCAGGTAGCGGGACTCGGCCTCGCTCCCGACCGGGAAGTTGTTCCTGAGCAGGACCGTGTCGATGGCTCCGGGGCCGACCGCATTGACTGTGATGTTGTCGGCGCCCAGTTCAGCCGCCCAACCCCTGGTGAGGGCGATCAGGGCCCCCTTGGCGGCTCCGTAGGTGGTGCGCCGGACCGATCCGAGCGGCACCACGCTGGCCATGTTGACGATCCTCCCCCAGCCCCGCTCGCGCATCCCGGGAATGAGGGATTGAGTGATTTGGATCGCGGCTCGGACGTGGATCTCGACCGTGTCGCGCAAGTCGTGCGAGGTCGCTTCCTCCAGGCTCCCGGGAAGGACATTGCCGGCGTTGTTAACGAGGCCGTCGACCTGATAACGATCATTGAGCCGCTTCACCAGCCGGGCGGTCGAGCGTTCGTCCGACAGGTCGGCCTGGATGAAATCGCCCGGGAATTTGTCAGCGGCCGTCCGGGCCACGCCGACGACCTTGTGCCCATAAGCCGCCAGTTTCTCGGCGGTGGAGAGCCCCATCCCGCGGCTCGCTCCGGTGACGACCATGGTTCGAGGGACGCGGTTGGCACTGTCGTCGACTGCAGACGCACTTTCGAGCAGCGGAAGCGTCTCCGTTGGAACGACTGTGGTCGTCATGACGGGAGGTTAAGGGACCTGACTCACACCCGTTCGAGGATCTGGTATGTCGTGCTACGGCGTGCCGGGTCTCGTCCCGCTCCCTTAATCGTCTCGACAAACTCCTCCGGCGTGACTTCCTGA
>JANMST010000059.1:0-7606 GCA_031389635.1 Acidimicrobiia bacterium
AAGCCCGACCTCCTCGGCCTTGTCGGCGATAGCCACCATCGCCTTGATCCGTTCGCCTTCTGTCGGCGCCCGACCCGTGGTCGGATCGGGTGTGACATCACCGACCGTGAAGATACCGAACTGCATTGCGAACTCCCTGACAGCCTAAACCCCTTCCTTGTGACGGTTCGCCCACCGCAGGGGTGGTCAACCGTCAAGAGAACGGGTTAAGCGTCGAGGTGGAGGGGCAGGCCGAAGAGCGGGAAGAGACGGGCGGTGTCGAGGAAGAAAGTGAAGTCGACGATCCGCCCTCCTATCACCTCGAGGACCTGGATCGCCCAGGGGTCGAAACCGTCGCCCGACGGGCTTCGCTTGTATTGCGCGAAAGCGGGCGCGCCGTTGGCGATGGTCGGAATGAGGCGGGAGCCCCGACAACCTGCGCCGGGCCCGGTCCACCACGCAAAGATGTCGCTGCGACCCTGGAGCCACATCGCATAGGGGGGCATCGACTGAGTGGCGTCCTCGTGGATCAAGGCGGTGAGCGATTCCATGTCGTACCGCTGGAATGCATCCACGTACCTCGCAAGCAGCTCCCCGCTGACCTCATCCAGCGACCCGACCGGTCCCGACTCGCTGAGGTCACTCGCAGCCAGGGTTGATCGAGCCCTCTGCAGGGCGCTGTTGACCGACGCCACCGTCCCGCCGAGAAGCTCGGCTACCTCGGACGCCTTCCAGTTGAGGACTTCCCGCAGGATGAGGACTGCTCTCTGGCGTGGTGGGAGATGTTGGAGGGCAGCCACGAAAGCAAGTCGGATCGATTCGCGCGACACGATCAAGTCGGCCGGGTCTTCACCGGCCGGGCCGAGCCAGCCGCCCGGGATCGGCTCGATCCACGCCTCGGGGCGTTGTGTCGGTCCGGGCTCCGACGCTCCGGTTACAGCGGGACCCAGATCCATCGGACGGGCCCGCCGTTGCCTCCCTCTCAGCATGTCGATACAGACGTTGGTGGCGATGCGATACAGCCATGAGCGCACGGCGGCCCGGCCCTCGAATCGGTCGAAACCGCGCCACGCCCGGACCAGGGTCTCCTGCACGGCGTCCTCAGCTTCGAAGGCCGACCCGAGCATCCGATAGCAGTAGCTGACCAGCTCCGACCGGTACTCCTCGAATGCCGGTTCGAGCCCGCCGGAACCGGGCAGGGCCGGTTCCTTCATAGCCGCGTTGCTTGTCTTCATATCAGTCAAGGGGAGCTTCCGATCTCGAGCTCGATGGAAGAGGCAATCGTAGGTTCCGGCTCTTTCTTTGCGGGAATCGCCGGAGCGGCCATGCAACGATCAGTCATGTGCTGGAAGCGGATCGTCGGTCAATTCGCCACGTTCAGATTCCGATGCGTCGTCGCCCAGGGTCTCGGATTGCGACTGCACGCTCCGCAGCAGGATCGCAGCGACAATCGCTACAGCAAATGAGAGAACGGCGCTTATGGCAGCAGTGAGCCTGAGTCCGTCCGTGAAAGCAACGCGGGCTGCCTCGAGCAGCTCGGCCCCCAGACCCTCGGGCAACTCGGCGGCGACCCCCACCGCTCCCCCAAGGGTGTCGCGCGCCACCCCTGCCGCCTCGGCCGGCAACCCGGCCGGAAGTGTCCGGCCTAGCTGACTTCGGTAGACGGCGGTACCAATGCTTCCCAGGATGGCCAGGCCCAGCGCTCCTCCCAGCTCGCCGCCGGTTTCCGAGATCCCTGAAGCCGCCCCGGCCTTCTCGGGAGGAGCTGATCCGACTATCAACTCGGTCGCCAGAGTTATCACCGGCGCAAGGCCGAGAGAGATGATGATGGAACCGGCTACCACTACAGCGAATCCGTTAGATGCCGTGACTCCCGTTAGCACCGCCATGCCTATGGCGGACAGCACCAATCCGCCCCCCATGACCCGGGCCGGCCGGAACCGGCTCAAAATCCTCGGACCGACCGTGGAGCCGATCGTGAAACCGGCCGCCGAAGGCAG
Organism: Acidimicrobiia bacterium; assembly: GCA_031389635.1. Taxonomy (GTDB): domain Bacteria; phylum Actinomycetota; class Acidimicrobiia; order Spongiisociales; family ZC4RG35; genus DATEEG01. The sequence continues at coordinate 1,980 of JANMST010000059.1, forward strand.
GGACCAGAGTCCAGCGACGAGAGGTGAGAGCCCTAAAACCAGTTGCAGATATTGGGCCACGAAAAGGAAGTAGCCCACTGCCACGAAGACGCTCAGAAAGTACGTCACCAGTGATGCGCTCAACGCCCGAATCCGGAAGAGTCGGAGGTCGATCAACGGATCGGCCAGCTTGCTCTGACGGCGGGCAAAGAGGGCGCCGAGGACGACCCCGGCGATGATCGTCAGGACCGGCGGCCACCCGACTCCATCCTGGGCGATTTCCTTTAGTCCGAAGATCACCGCCAGAACCGCCGACAGGGACATGGCAGCACTCCGCAAATCGAGGCGTCCGGCTTCGGGATCTCGATACTCGGGAAGAACCCTCGGCCCGAGCACCAGAAGGAGGGCCATGACCGGGAGTGCCAACAGGAAAACGGAACCCCACCAGAAGTACTCGAGCATCACGCCACCGGCCAGGGGGCCGATGGCGCTCCCGGCCGAGAAGCTCGCAATCCACCATCCGATTGCAATCGACCGTTGCTTCGGATCTTGAAACATGTTAAAGATCAGCGACAGGGTCGATGGTGCCAGAGTTGCCCCGGCCACCCCCATGAGGGCCCGGCTCGCAATGAGCATCCCGGCGCTGGTCGAGAAGGCGGCGAGGAGAGAAACCAAACCGAATGCAGCCGCTCCGATCAACAACAGGCGGCGGCGACCGATCCGATCGCCGAGGGTGCCCATGGTGATGAGCGACCCGGCGACGACGAAGCCATAGATGTCGATGATCCAGAGCAGCTGCGAACTGGTCGGCTGCAGGTCGGCGCTGAGCTTCGGAACCGCCAGGTGCAGCACCGTGAGATCCATCACATAGACAAGGCAAGCTATGGCAAGAACCCCAAGCCCGACCCACTCCCGGCGCCCGGCCAGGGCCGGCACCGCCGCCTCCCTGTTGTCAGACTCCATCCGGGCACTCCTGTTGGCTCATTGCTTCAGTTGGACGAAAGAGGAACGGAAAACTCATCGGTACCCGGCAGAGGGCGAGTTTCGCCGATGAGTTCTCTGGTAGCCGATGAGTTCTTTGGCGGATCTTCGTCCTATTTCCGATGGACCGCGCCAAATGTCCGCCGTCAACGACCACCGGAGCCGTCGCATGAGCCACCCCCACGACCCGGAACGACTGTCGTTCCTCGGCAGGCTGCTGCCACCGGGATTCGAAATGCGGGTGGTCACCGTGGCTCCGGGAAGCACGAGGGCATATCAAGAAGCGGAATGGCGCGATGCCCTGGTCGTGGTCGAGTGCGGAAGGATACGGCTCGAAGGGTCTGGCGGAGGACGCCGCGACTTCGCCACAGGGGATGTGCTGTGTCTTGCCGGGCTGGCGGTGCAGGCCCTACACAACCTCGGACCGACGCCGGCGGTGCTCGTAGCCGTCTCACGGAAGCTCTAGGCGTCGACTAGGTTGTCTGGCCAAATCACTTCAATCAGTCGACGGTCAATCGGTTCACGTCAGTCTGGGGATACGTTCTGGTTGAAGCGGAACAGATTGGTCGGGTCGTAACGGCGCTTGACTGCCTTCAGCCGATCCAATGTCGGGCCCGGATAGGCCCGGTGAATGTTGTCTCCGACCTCTTCGAGGAAACCGACGTAGGCGCCGGAGTCGTTGCCATTGAACAATGAGGCGAAGACGGTGACCCAACGCTCGTGTACCTCAGCCTCGTAGGGGCTTGCGTAGACCGCGGCGAGGTTGACCAGGATCGGGCGGTTGCGATGAGCAAAAGCAGTGGCGTCGGCCGGAACCCGGCTCATCGCCCCGCCGAGCACTCGCAGCTACGCGACTCTCATCGGCGCAGTTGAGGTCGCGAGGTAGGCAAGAATCGACTCGGCCATCCGAGCATCGATCGAATCGAGGAAGAGAGTGCGGCCTGCCGCGATCGGGTGGTAGCCCTCTTCGTCGGGCGGATAGATCTCCGGGTAGGGCATGGCCTTGACCATGTCAACGATCGGCGTGGCGAGTGCTCGGAACCGGTCGATCAGACGCTCGCCGGCCTCTACCTCGCCGGCATAGGCGATGAGGGCCATGATGATCAGGCTCCCGTGATGCTCGGCCGGTAGGAAGGGCATCGGTGGACCGGGCATGATGTTGGCGATCGTCGATAGCTCGTCCGGTGCGGCCTCGGCCTCAGCGATGAACCCCGCGATCACTTCAGGCGTCGCCGGCAAGATCATCATGCCACCGACGATCGTGTCGACCTCGTGGAGTCGGAACTTGAAACGGGTGGCCACGCCGAAGTTGCCGCCGCCGCCGCGGATCGCCCAGAACAGGTCGGGGTGCGTTTCGGCGTCGACCTGCAGGAGTTCTCCGTTTGCGGTCACGATCTCGGCTGCCAGCAGGTTGTCGATAGTCAGGCCGTATTTGCGAAGCAGATAGCCGACTCCCCCGCCCAGGGTGATCCCGCCGATCCCGACCGAACCGGTGTCACCGAAACCGGTGGCGAGGCCGTGAAGAGCCGCCAGACTCGTGTATTCGGCCGCGGTCAGGCCCGTCGCGGCCCAGGTGGTCCGCCCGACGGGATCGACTTCAAACGACTTCATATCGGAGAGGTCGAGCACGATGCCGCCGTGGGAGACGGCGTAGACACTGTGCCCACCGCTGCGAATGGCCAGTTCCAATCCGGTCTCGCCGGCCAGGACAACCACTTTGGCGACGTCGTCGGCGCTGGCGACCTTGATGATCACCGCCGGTCGGCGGTCGATTCCGCCAAGGAAGGCGGTGCGGGCCTCGTCGTAGCCCTCATCGCCGGGTGCGATCACCCGGCCTTTGACACTGGTGCGCAGGTCCGCGATCGAGAGCGTGCTGGAACCCGATGATGAGACGGGCATTTGTACTCCTTGAGTCGAGGTCAATGGGGGTTAGACCCTAAGTCGATCGAAAACTCATCGCGCCTCTCTTTTGACGTTTCGAGATTCGGTCCTTATAGTGAACCGAATGGTTCAGTATCAGGTTCTCGATCGGACCTTCTCGGCGCTCTCCGATCCGACCCGGCGAGAGATCCTTCACCGTTTGGCGCAGCGACCGGCGTCGATCAGCGAACTGGCCGGACCGTTCGGAATGTCTCTTACCGGGCTCAAGAAGCATGTCCAGATCCTGGAAGAGGCCCGGCTCGTTACGACCGAGAAAGTGGGTCGGACCCGTCAGTGCCGGCTCGGTCCCGAGCATCTGAACGATGCAGTGAATTGGATTGAGGTCTTCCGTCGGCAATGGGAGGGCCGCCTCGACGGACTCGAGGCATATTTCGAGCAGCGGAAAGGACAGCAGGGATGAGCTACGACATGAAAGTTGAGCGGTTGATCGATGCCTCGCCAGAAGAGGTGTTCGACGCCTATACCGACCCCGAAGCTCAAAGAGTGTGGTTCACGATTTTCAACCCGGACATGACCGTTGAGAACGAGGTCGACCTCCGGGTTGGCGGAACATCGGTGATCACGTGGGGCTTCACGCCCAACGAGATGTTCCAAGAGACCAACACCTTTGAGGTTGTCGACCCGCCTCACCGTCTCGTCTCGAAGTCTTCGTACACCTCACCCGACGGATCCACTCTGGAGACGGATGTCGAAGTCACCTTCCGGGCGCAGGGTGACAAGACACTCATGACCGTCGTCCAAAGCGGTTTCGCCGACAAGGAAATGAGGGACTTCCTCGCTGACAAGGCTTGGATCGGCGCGTTCGACCGGCTCAACGCCTACTTCGCAGCAAGGGTCGCCTAGAGCGCCTTCGAATCGGACGACCGACTGGGTTCGGAGACTGAGTAGAAAGACACCATGTCATATCCACCTCCCCGCCACCCGGGCGATTCCGGCTTGATCAACGCGATGTTTCGGCCGACCGGTCAGGCACCGGAACTGGTCTATCAGTCGGGCGGACAGGTGCGCTATCTAGCGTCGGGTGCGTCGACGGGCGATCGGTTCGGTCTTCATCGGTGGGAGATGGCAGCCGCCCCAAGCGGTCCGGAACCGCACTTTCACAAGACGATCTCAGAGTCGTTCTACATCCTCACCGGGGCGGTACGCCTTTTCGACGGAAGGGAATGGGTGGCGGGCAATCCGGGAGACTTCCTCTTCGTCCCCGAGGGCGGCATTCACGCGTTCCGCAACGAGTCAGGCGAGCCCGCATCGATGTTGATCCTGTTCGCACCAGGGGCGCCGCGGGAGGACTACTTCGAGACTCTCGCCCGGGTCGCCGAGGGCCTCGTGCTCAACGACGAGGAGAAGACCGAATTCTTCCTCCGCACGACACCTACTGGATCTGATGCTGACCAGCTATCCGACCATTCTTCCCAAAGCCGATCGCACGAACCGCACGAGGGACTGGCTTTCATTCGACCGGTCTGCCGACCTGTTCGCATGAGGGAAGGCGAAATCCGGCCCCTCGACGCCAAGGAACGGACACAGCTTCTCCCAGTGGTCACCCTGAGCCAGGTCGATCACCAAGAGGTCGTCGGATCGGTCCACGAAATGGGCCATGACTTCGCGATTGTGGTTCTCGTACCGCTCGATGTAACGGTCTTCATTTCCCACGGGACATCCCTTGCCGTAGATCCAGGTTCTCATCGGTGTCTCCCGGGTTCCGAAGTGGTGAACCTGGCTCCTGATCCAGAGGTCTGTCGGCCTCACGGTGAGTACGAACTTGCTCCCCGGAAACCTCGCGTCGAGACCCTTGTACAACACCGGCCATGGATTGTCCTTGAAGGCATCGAACCGGTCGACGAGTTGGTCGGCCATTTCCAGAACATGCTCGGCGATTCTCGGATCCTTCACACCGTTGGGACCGGTGACTGAGTAACCGAGAAGCCTCAAAGCCTCGCCAAGGCTCGTAGTTCCGGTCTTGTGGAAACCGATGCAGAAGATCTTCCGGGTCACAGGTTCCTTTTCTTCGTGAGGTCACGAAACCTACGAAGGCCCGGTGACCTCCAGGTACCCGAACGCGTGTCTATCCGGCCAACACTTGAGAACCGACCCTCCACCCCTTTTCGCGCATCAACCGCGGCCTATGGGGCGCGGTTGATGCGCGAAAACCCCGGGTGACCGATGGGCCGGACAGACCGGTCCGTGCGGGCCCTTTCTATAGTGCGTTGTCGACAACAAAAACCGACCGTGCCGACGCGGTCCTTTGGAGGAAGTGTGTCAGCTGAGTTCTTTGCGGATGTGAAGGATCGGATCGGGTTCGGGGGCTTGGATTCCGGCAAGGATCTGTCCTTCAAGGTCTACGACCCGAACCGGATGGTGTTGGGCAAGAGCATGGCGGACCACCTCCGCATCGCCGTTTGCTACTGGCATTCCTTCAACTGGCCGGGCAGCGACGTGTTCGGGGCAGGCACCTTCGATCGGCCATGGTTGCAAGCGACCGGTGATCCGATGGCCGCTGCTCATCAGAAGATGGACGCCGCCTTCGAGTTCTTCACGAAGCTCGGGGTGCCGTTCTTTTGCTTCCACGACGTCGACATCGCCCCCGAAGGGGCCACCTTCGCCGAGTCGGCCAGGAATCTCGAAGTGATGGTGGGCTACGCGGAGAATAAGATGGCCGAGACCGGAATCAACCTCCTGTGGGGGACGGCCAATTTGTTCTCACACCCCCGCTACGCCGCCGGCGC
>JANMST010000060.1:0-7391 GCA_031389635.1 Acidimicrobiia bacterium
CGGCCGGCACAAGCGCATCAACGGCATCCTCAGCATCGACAAGGTCATCAACATCGACCAGTCGCCGATCGGTCGTACACCGCGCTCCAACCCGGCGACCTATACAAAGGTCTGGGACCATGTCAGGTCCCTCTTCTCGGCCACTCCCGAAGCACGAGCACGGGGTTATCTCCCCGGCCGCGTCTCGTTCAATTTCAAAGGCGGCCGTTGCGAGGCCTGCGCCGGTGACGGAACGATCAAGATCGAGATGCACTTTCTCCCGGATGTCTACGTGCCCTGTGAGGTGTGCCGGGGGGCCCGCTACAACCGCGAGACCCTCGAGATCCTCTGGAAGGGTCATTCGGTCTCGGAGGTGCTCGACATGTCGGTCGAGGAAGCGCTGGCCGTCTTCAGCAACCAGCCCAAGATCGTCCGCGTGCTCCAAACCTTGTTCGACGTCGGCCTCGGCTACATCCGGCTGGGACAATCGGCGACCACCCTTTCGGGTGGTGAAGCTCAGCGCATCAAACTCTCTTCCGAACTCGGCAAGCGATCGACAGGACGGACCTTCTACATCCTCGATGAGCCGACCACCGGACTCCACTTCGAAGACATTCGGAAGCTCCTCCAGGTTCTTCAGCGCCTGGTCGACGCTGGCAACACCGTGGTCGTCATCGAGCACAATCTGGATGTGATCAAGTCGGCCGATTGGGTTATCGATCTGGGGCCTGAAGGCGGCGGTGGGGGGGGCCGGATCATCGCCCAGGGCACCCCCGAAGATGTCGCCGAGGTGTCCGAGAGCTACACCGGCAAGTTCCTCAGGGAGTTGGTTCGGTAGCGCTCCTGGTTGCTCCTACAGGTACAACTTCGGCACCCTTTGAGCATTCGACCATTTCTAGCGGTAAGCACCGCCGTCGAAGTCAAGAACTGATCCTATAGACCTGGAACTAGTCAAGATTGGCTTCGCGAGGTCGATCTAGGGTTATCCGGCTATTGGAACCCATGACTTTTGACACCGTTCGGCGACCCGGACTTAGCCCCTTTCCCGAACTGGACGGCAAACACGCCGTCGTGCTCGGTGGGGCGGGCTTTCTCGGGTCGCACATCTGCACCTGGCTCATCTACTCAGGTGCCCGGGTGACCTGCATCGACAACATGATCACGGGCGCCTCCGACAACGTCGGCCATCTGTTCGGACACGCCGGCTTCCGTCTGCTCAACTACGACGTCACCGACTTCCTGCACGTGCAGGGCAAAGTCGACTACGTACTCAATTTTGCCTCCCCGGCGTCACCGGTGGACTACCTGAAGTGGCCCATCCACACCCTCAAGGTAGGCGCCCTCGGAACCCACAAAGGTCTCGGCCTGGCCGTCGCCAAGGAGGCGGTGTTCTTCCTGGCCTCGACCTCCGAGGTATACGGCGACCCCCTGGTCAACCCGCAGCCGGAAACCTATTGGGGCAACGTCAACCCGGTCGGTCCGCGCGGCGTCTACGACGAAGCGAAGAGATTCGCCGAGGCGCTCACCCTGGCCTATCACCGCCAGCACGGATTGCCCACCCGCATCGTGAGGATTTTCAACACCTTCGGTCCGCGGATGCGCGGTCACGACGGTCGAGCCATTCCCGCTTTCTTCACCGCCGCCCTCCAGAATGTTCCGTTACCGGTTCACGGCGACGGTTCCCAGACTCGCTCGCTTTGCTACGTGGACGATTTGATCGATGGCATCCTGCGGCTGTTGCTCTCGCAGGAGTCGGATCCGGTCAACCTCGGCAACCCCGAAGAAGTCACCATGTTGCAACTGGCCGAACTTGTCCAGCAAGTGGTGGGCAACAGGCCCGGCATCGAGTTCCTGCCCCGTCCGGTCGATGATCCGAATGTGCGACGGCCCGACACGACCAGAGCTGCCGAGATCCTCGATTGGAAGCCGCAGATTCCCTTGCGAGAAGGTCTCGAGAAGACCTTGCCGTGGTTCCGCAAAGCGGTGTTGGGATCATGATCCGAAGTCGCTGGCCCGAGGATGTCAGTCGACCCAGTTAGGGCTCTGGTTTCGCCAATGCCCGATGTGATTGTTCTCCTCCGGGAGGTCCCCTGTGGATCCTGATTTTGCCCGCCAGTACTACGAGTCTGCTGAACGCGAGCACTGGTGGTTCCGGGGCAGGGCCCGAATGGTCGAGAACCTCTTGACCCAGTGCCTCGACTCCCAGGCCGGCCGGGTGGTCGACCTGGGTGCCGGCTCGGTCTCTCTGTTCCCGTCGGGTTTTGAAGTGGTGAAGGTCGACATGGTGGTGCCCGAAGGTGTGGATGGCCATTTCGTAAAGGCCTCGGTGGCCAACATGCCATTTCGCGACGCTTCGTTCGTTGGAGCAGGTCTGTTCGACGTCCTCGAGCATTTGGACGATCCGGAGATAGTCCTTGGCGAAGCCCGGCGGATCGTCGGACCCGGCGGATTTCTCGTGTACACGGTGCCGGCGTTTCAAAGTCTCTGGAGCCGCCACGATGAACTGGTCGGTCACGTGCGCAGATATCGACCTACCGAGGTCCGCCAACTACTCGCCAGGAACGGGTTCGAGCCCAAAGCAGATTCGATGTTCTATGGGTTCCTTCTGGGGCCTGCCATCGTGCGAAAGTTCACGGGGCTCCCTTCTCCCATGGCCCTGCCTCCGGCCCGTCTGAACAATCTGCTGACTCGATTGGCCTTGGGCAGCGCCAACGCGGCGTCGAAGTCGAACCGCCGCCTGGGCCTCTCGATCTCAGGGGTGGCGTTTCGATCGTGACTCCCACCTCCGCTTCGGATTCCCGAGTTGCAATGCCGGGATCACCTCCGGCATCCGGGTCGACCCCGCGGTCGATCATCTGGACGTCGGTGGTCATGGGAATGCTGTTGGCAGTCCTCAGCCTCTTCCGCCACTGGCACTACCTATCCCACGCATTCGACCTGGGCTTCTATGTCCAGGATGTGTGGGCGATCGGCCAGGGGATCTGGCGGAACACGGTCGGCGGTTTCCACGTGTTCGATGATCACTTTTCACCAGTCCTGATCCTGCTTGCCCCTTTGGGCAGGGTTCCGACAGCCGAGGCGCTGCTCGTCCTGCAAGCCGCCGCTGTGGCCAGCGGTCTGGTGCCGGCGTACCGGCTCGGGCTGCGCTACGGAGGGTCCTCCCTCGCTCGTCTCACCGTGGTCTGGTACGGCCTTAGCGCAGCCATCTGGCACGCGGTGGCGTTCGACTTCCATCCCGTCACTCTCGGTGTTCCCCTTCTCATGTGGCTCATCGACTCGGCCGATGAGGGCCACCGCCGCTATCTCCCGGTCGTTCTGGCGGTGGGACTGGCGTTGATGAGAGAGGACCTGGCGGTGCTGGCCGGGATCGTGCTCGTGCAGACCGCTGCACTCAAGGGCCGCTGGCGTGAGACTCTGTGGAGCATTGTTCCGGTTTCGATCGGCGTCGGCTTCATCGCCTGGGCGACGTTCGGGTCCGGGATGGGCGGATACCACCTCTGGACGCGGTTCTCGGGTTCTGGAGGAGCTTCGATAGTTGATCTTGTGGCCGGAGCCGGAAGCAACCTGGTTCGGCCGGATCCGATCATTTCTCTTGCATCCGTGTTGCTGCCGGTGCTGGTGGTCCCCGCTTTGCTTGGATGGAAGCGGAGTTGGCCCGGCCTGGCGATGATGCTCGTGAACGGTGTCGCCTCCTACGAAGCTCAGGCGAGCCTCTACTTCCAGTACTTCGCTCCCGTTGTTCCCTTCTTGCTGTGGGGAGCCATCGCCTCATGGTCGGGTTTTCGAAAGGGGTCGGCCCGAGGCCTAGCCATCGTTGCCTCGATCAGCATTTTTGCGCTGCTCGGCCCGCTCTTCTATATCGGCTTCGGTCTGCCCGACCGCTTCGCCAGCACGGTGGCTCTATCCGGCGAACGGCGGGAGTTCGCCGAAGTTCTGGCGTCGATCCCTGACGACGCCTCCGTCTCGGCTACCGACTTCCTGGTCCCCCACCTCTCCGCTCGAGAAGAGGTCTATCCGTTCCCAGGACCGATGGTCTGCCCCGAGTCCTTGATATTCCACATTGATCAAACCACCTTCCCTGACTACGTAGCCGTCGAGTGGGAAGACGCCGTTCCAGGCATGGACTGGAGGGCCTTCCTATTGGAGAGTGGATACGAGGAGGTTGCCACGAACGATCAGGTGTCGGTCTGGAACCTGACAGGCCCGGCTCCTGCCTCGGTGACTTGCCCTTCCATGGAAGACATTCGTCGTAGGCTTGATGCTGCGATCGTTGACAGGAGCGGAATGTGAAAGACCTCACCATCGTTCTTCCCGCCTACAACGAGGAGGAATCGCTTCCGGATGCCCTGGAACAGTGCGGCGAGTTCATCGAACAAATGTCGGAACTCGATGTCGAGGTTGTCATTGTCGACGACGGTTCCTCGGACGGGACCGCTGCCTTGCTGAAGGAGGCGGCGCTGACCCGGCCATGGCTGCGAGTCATCAGCCATCCGGTGAACAGTGGTTACGGGGCTGCTATCAAGACGGGCTTTGCGGCTGCCAATGGCAGGTTCGTGTTCTACACCGATTCCGACAACCAGTTCGACATCCTGGAACTCCGCGAGATTCTCCCGCTGATTGAGGGTGCCGATCTGGTCGCCGGCTTTCGCGTCTACCGCTTCGACCCCTTGCCCCGGCTGGTGGTGTCGTGGGCCTACAACCGCCTGGTGAGGGTCCTTTTCCGGGTGCCCGTTAGAGACGTCGACTGCTCCTTCAAGCTGATGCGGCGCGAACGCCTCGATCGTCTGGTCCTGATGAGCGACGACTTCTTCATCGACACCGAGATCGTGGCGCGGGCCCGCAAGTGGAACTGGCGAATCAAAGAGGTTGGGGTCAGGCACTACCCGCGCCGCAAGGGCAAGACCACAGTCAAGGCGGGCGACATTCCCAGAACTCTGCGGGTGATTGGCCGGATGTGGCGAGCGATCCACTATCCGAACCGTGAGCAGCACTCATTGCTGTCCGGGCAACAAGAAGAGGCCCGCAAGGAATTGCGTCAATAGGACGCCCTGAGAACTGGCCGACCCTCTTCTACAGGGAGTGACCGAGGCAACCGATGGTTAGACGATGATCGATCAGATTCTTCGCCATCCCGCGGTCTACCGCGCCTGGCAGGCTCCCCTCGTCAATCAGAAACTCGCACCGTTCCTGGCCAACAGTTCGATCGGGCCCGACGATCGGGTCATTGACGTCGGGTGCGGCCCCGGCACCAACGCCGGGATATTCCGGGCCAAGGGTTACGTCGGCGCCGACCTCAGCCCGGAATACGTCGCCTCCGCCAGAGAGCGCTTTCCCGACCACCAGTTTGAAGTGTGGGACATTACCAAGCCTGGTCCGGCTCTCGGCACCTTCGATCTGGCCCTGATCAACAGCGTGTTTCACCACCTGTCCGACGCCGAAACCGAAACCGTGCTTACGAGCCTTCCCAATTTCCTCCGACTGGGATCGCCTATTCACATCATGGATCTGGTGCTTCCCCCGGATCGAAGCCTGGCCCGCACCCTGGCGAAACTCGATCGCGGTGAGTTTCCGCGGCCGCTCGACCACTGGCGTTCTCTGCTGGGCGGTCTTCTCGACGTGAAGATCTTCGAACCGTTCCGAATCGGCCTATTCGGCCGACGAATGTGGGACATGGTCTACGTCCAGGGAGTTGCTCTCTAGCTCCAGCTCTGGAGTTCGAAGTTGAGTTAGCCCTTCCTCGCGGTGATCAGGATCGCCGGGGCTACCCGTCGCAACATCTTCGTCGGGATGTGCACGTATTGGTGCCAGGGGGTGAGCATGCGGAAGATCCCCTCCCACCCAGTGACGGTGAAGTGGGCGCTGGTCCAGTCGAGCCACCAGTCACGGGATCGAAGCTGCACGTGTGAATGATCCTTGTCGAGAAGCCTGACGATGGGTCCGAGAGGACCGTCATACACCGGAACGACCAGCGTGAGGGTTCCGTCGTCCGTCAGACGATCGGAGATTGCCGCTGCGGTCCCTTCGGGGTTGGGCAAGTGCTCAAGGACGTCGAACGCAGTCACGACTTCGAACTGGTCGTCGAGATCGGCAATCTGATCCGAGGAGGTGACTTTGAAGGTCTCGTTTGGCAACCGAGTTGTGCAGGCTCCGATCGCGTACTCGCTCACATCCACCCCGGTCAGGGTCAAGCGCCTTCGTTCGGGGTCGCTCGCCCTCAGGCACTCGAGGAACCCGCCCATGCCGCAACCGATGTCAAGAATGCGAATCTGCGCGTTGGGCGGCATGTGTTGGGTGACCACCGACCGGTAGTACAACAGCTTCCGGGCGGGGTTCTGGCGAAGGTAGTCGCGGTAGGTACTCGCGAAGTAGGCCTCCCCGTAGGTTTCGCCGCCGAGGGCCATTCAGCCTCTGCGCAGCCGATGCCGGACCATGAGCCCGAGGGTTTGTCGGGTCGTTCGACCGACGTTCATCTTGCTGGCCCCCTCCTTGTGGTCGTATCTGAGGATCAGGGGAACCTCGCCCATGATCACATCGGGCTCTCGTCGAAGCATCAGAAGTATGTCGACCATGACCTGAAATCCGTCCTGGTTGAAGAAAGCAGTCTCCGACCCAGCAACGACCTTCTGCAACATACCCATGTCGTAGGCCCGGTAACCGCACGTGTAGTCGCGGACACCCTTGATCGGGAACAGCATGATCATGAGCAACGATGCCGCGCGACTGAGGACACGGCGATGAAACGGCACCCCGCGGATGCGGGCTCCGGGCCGATAGCGGGAGGCGATCACGACGTGGTGCCCTTCCCGAATCATTCTCACCATCCGTGCAATCAGGCCCGGGGTGTGGGTGTTGTCGGCGTCGAGCGTCACCAGGACGTCCCGGTCGCTCGCCTTCTCGCAGGCGATGAGGATGCCGTCCCGAAGAGTGGCTCCCAGTCCCAGGTTGTGCGAGTGGCTCTCGACGATCACAGGGAGCGTGGTGGATGCCTCCGCTGCAACCTCTGCCGTCCTGTCGGTGGAACCGTCGTCTACGACGATGACCTGATAGTTGAACCCCTCATCGGTCAGAGACTCATCGATCCGCCGGAGCAACAACGGCAGACCGGCCTCTTCGTTGTAGGCGGGAAGGACGATCCAGATGGTGCGATGTTTCATTGAGAGTTCTCGGCTCCGAGGACGAGTTTCGTCCACCGGTGTTGGTATATCGGCAAGGTTTCCATTGTCCCTAAGAACCAGCACCGCCCTGATCGACCTCGATCACGTAAACCGTGTAGGGGCCCCTGGTGAGGGCGGTTTCGGTTACCTCCGCCCCCGACTCCTTGGCCTCGTCCCAGATGCGAAGCAGGACCTCGCCGCCCAGGACCGGGTACTCGAAGATGAAAGCGAACCGCTGGGGCAGGTCGGCCAGGGTCG
>JANMST010000098.1:0-3031 GCA_031389635.1 Acidimicrobiia bacterium
CGAACAGGGTGAAGCCGCATGGGGCCGCCAGATCCGCAGCTATGTCATGCAGCCCTATCAAATGGTGAAGGATCTCCGCACCGACGTCGAGGTAGGAAACATCCAGGGAGTACTCGACGGTGACCTCGACCCCTTCGTCGACGGTTACCTCCGTTGGAGACGCGGAAGGTACGAGAGGCAATAGAGCGTGGTGCGTGGTGCGTAATGCGTGGTGCGTTCCGAACCGGAACCCGACCCGGCGCCGGTCCATTTGCGAGGTCTAGTCACCGTGCCCGCTGGCTGGGTCCTCCGCACGGTCTGACGGAAGTCGACGCGAGGCGGCGAAATCGGTCCCTTCCTGAACGCACCACGCACCACGCAAAACGCACCACTTTTCCTGGCAAGGTTCCGTTTGCTTGGGGCGCTGGGGTACCCTTGGCCGGTTCCGGGTCCTGTCTTTACCGACCCATGACCGTCAGGAAAATGTTCGGGTTTCAATGATCAGACTTCGAGAAGTAACCAAGGTCTACGAGGGCGGCACCGTGGCCGTCCGCGACATCTCTCTGGATATCCAGAAGGGAGAGTTCGTCTTTCTCGTCGGACCGTCCGGCTCCGGCAAATCGACCCTGGTCCGGTTGCTGCTTCGTCAGGAAACAGTCACGAGAGGGACGATCTGGGTTGCCGGAAAGGACATAACGCAGCTCCCGGCCTGGAAGGTGCCATTCCTGCGGAGGTCGGTGGGAACAGTCTTCCAGGACTTCAAGCTTCTCCCCAACAAGACCGTTGGCGAGAACGTCGCCTTCGCCCTTGAGGTATTGGGTCGCCCTCGAACCGTGATCGGCCCTCAGGTCGACCAGGTGCTGGAACTGGTTGGTCTCAGTGACAAGACCGATAGGTATCCCCGTCAGCTGTCCGGCGGTGAGCAACAGCGAGTTTCAATCGCCCGAGCGTTCGTCAATCGCCCGCCGATCCTTCTGGCCGACGAGCCGACTGGAAACCTCGATCCCGGCACTTCAGTCGGGATCATGCGTTTGCTTGATCGCATCAATCGATCGGGCGCCACGATCGTCATGGCAACCCACGACCACGCCATCGTCGACGCAATGCAGCGTCGGGTTGTCCAGCTCGAAGACGGACGGATCATCAGAGATGAGCAGTCGGGTCGCTACGAGACCGACCAGATTCCCGCAATCGACCCCGAACCGGTTTCGTCGGGAGGTGACCCCTCGTGAGTCGGTTTGCGTTCCTGATACGGGAAGCACTGATCAACCTTCGCCGGAACCTGCTGGTGGTCCTTGGGGCCGTTCTGGCGGTTTTCATCTCGCTAGCCCTGGCATTCGGGGCGCTGGTCGTGAATCAGCTACTGCGGATCAACACCCTCGCGTGGCAGGACGGAGTCCACGTCATTGCATTCCTGAACGACGAGGGGAGCGACGGGGTTGCGACCGGATCTCACCAGGCCCTACTGACCGAAGTCCTGGGTTGGTCGGAGGTGGCCGACGCCTTCTACATCGATAAGGCCCAGGCTTGGGTCGAATATCAGGAGCTGTTTGCTGATCGCCCGGACTATCTCGACATCGACCCCAGCGTGCTCCCGGCCTCGGTGCGCATCGAGCTCGACAACATCGATCTCTATCGCGACGTGCAGTTCCGGTTGGCCGATCAGTCACAACTCATCAAGCGGGTGGTCACGTTTGGCGAGCAGATCGAACAGCTTTCTTCTCTGTCGACCGTCCTCAATCTGCTCGGGCTCGGGCTGGCCTTCGTCCTCGGTGTCTCCGCCGTGATTCTCATCGCCAACACCATCCGTATGGCCATCTACGCCCGCCGCGACGAGGTGGCGATCATGAAACTGGTCGGGGCTTCTAACTGGTTCGTCCGGATTCCCTTCATCCTCGAGGGGATGATCGAGGGCCTGGTGGGTGCCGGCCTGGCCGTCACGACGGTATGGGTTGCCTCCCGCAATCTGAGGACGCTTGGTGAGACAATCGAAATCATCTCGTTTTCCATCTCCGACCGGTTTTTCGTGACCTGGGGGATTCTGTTTCTTCTGTTCGGTGCAGCGGCAGGTGTGTTGGGAAGCGTGCTGGGACTCAGCCGATACCTGCGAGACGACGAGGGGGGACGCCCGGTAACGAGCGCCCGGCGGGTCCTCGAGCCGTTGTGAAGCCCGCACGGTTAACCGTGCTCCTCGTGGTGTTAGCCCTTCTTTGGGGCTCGGCCCCGGTCGTGGCACAGGATTCCGCGGCGACGGAGTTGCAACAGATCCAACTTGAGCTGGCGGAACTCAACCGCGCGATCAAGGCCGCTCGCACCGAGGCGAGCGCAGTCGGTCAACAGGTTGCGGCGGCTCAAGCCAATCTCGAAGCAGCCATTTCGATCTTCGATGCCGCCCAGGCTCGGGTCGACGAGACGATCGCTCGGGTTCAGGACACCGAGCAGGCCGTTGCCGACCTGACGGTGCAGCTGAGGGGCCTCGAGGCCGACCTCGCTCGAACCGAAATCGATCTCAGCAACACAGAGTCACGCCTCGAGGATCAGGCGGTCGCCATGTACATGGAGGCTTCGGCGATGCCGGCGATCGGTCTTTTCTCCCAGGCGGATGCTGTTTCGGCGGCAACGGTGATTGTCTACGCCGGAGACATCTTCGCCGAGAACGAAGACATCTTCACCGCTTTCGAGTTGTTGAAGCGGGAAGAAGAGCGGCAGCGCGGAGGAGTCGCTGACCGCAAGGTCGAAGCCCAGGTTCAGTTGGTCAAACTTGAAGCCGAAAAGGCGCAGCTCGAAGTCGAGCGCAATCAAGCCAACGACGCCCTGGCAGCCGCTCAACACCAAGCCGCAGAAGTTCAGTCCCTCCTCAATGAGATCCGCGGGAATATCGCCGCAGCCGAGGAGCACAAAGACGGTCTCGAAGCCGACGCGGAGCGTTTGGAAGACGAGATCGCCCGACTCCAAAGCGACGAAGGGGAGGCTCCGGGAGTACTCGGTTGGCCCGTCAATGGCCGGGTCAGCTCACCGTTCGGCTACCGGATCCATCCGATCCTGGGGGTGA
>JANMST010000081.1:0-11624 GCA_031389635.1 Acidimicrobiia bacterium
CCGTCACGCTGTTTGCCACCATGCTGTTGCTCGCCTACCTGACGCCGCTGTTCCACATGGGTGTCACCGCATTCAAGACCGAGAATATGATCGCCGACCCCAACGCACCTTTGTACCCGGCTTCAGCGGCGTCGATCGAATACGAGGGCAAACAGGTCGAGATCTACGAGGTGCCTATCGATGACGAGGTCCGCTCTCTGGCACTTGTCACCCCCGGACGCCAGGAGTCAACCTTCGTCGACCCCGAGAACCTCGGGGCTGGACCAATCGAATGGGAAGGCAATTGGCGGACCCTGGAACAGGCCTACGCATTCGATGCACGGACTGAGAACTTTTCCAGAGCCTGGGAAACCATGGATTTCCTTACGTTGCTCCGCAACACTGTTGCAATCGCGGTGTTCGGAGTGGTGGGGACGCTCATCTCCTCGACTCTGGTGGCGTACGGACTCTCCAGGTTCCAAGTGCCCTTCAGACGGACCATCTTCGTCGTGTTGATCGCCACCATCATCCTCCCCGGCTTTGTCAAGCTGATCCCCACTTACGCACTGTTCTACCGGATTGGCTGGGTTGGCACTTGGCTGCCGCTAATCGTTCCCCATTTCTTCGCCAATGCCTACAACGTCTTCCTGCTCCGGCAGTACTTCCTCACCATCCCCAAGGAACTCGACGAGGCCGCCACCATCGACGGCGCCGGCCCACTCCGGACCTTCTGGTCTGTGTTCCTCCCGCAGGTCAAACCTGCCTTGATGGCGGTCGCGCTGTTCCACTTCTTTTTCGCCTGGAACGATTTCTTCGAACCGCTGGTGTACCTGAGCGGTCGCCCTGACTTGCAGCCGATCTCGGTGGGTCTCACACTTTTCAAGTCCGCGTACGACTCACAGCCGCACCTGATCCAGGCCGGAGCCTTGTTGGGGTTGGCCATCCCTCTGGTGGTCTTCTTTCTCTCCCAAAGGGTCTTCCTCAAGGGGATAGATCTATCCGGGGTGCAGAAGTAGCAACCTGATTGGGACGTGAGGGAACGGCTGCCCGACAGCCCGTAGACTGAGCCTATGACCGAGCAGATGTCACCCGAGCAGATTGGGATCGACCAGATTGGCTCCCGCGCCAAGGTTGTTGCCCTCCAGCTTGCCCGAGCCACCACTTCGGCCAAGAACAGGGCTTTGCTGTTCGCCGCTGATGGCATCGAGGCGGCATCGTCTGACCTGATCGAAGCCAACCAGGCTGATCTTGCTCAGGCGGAAGGCGAGGGTATTTCGGGCGCCCTTCTCGACCGGCTTCGCCTGACCCCACAGCGGATCGCCGGGATGGCTGCCGGGCTCCGCCAGGTTGCCGGATTGGCCGACCCTGTAGGCGAAGTCACCGAAGGATTCACGCGACCCAACGGACTGAAAATGACCAGGGTTCGGGTGCCTGTCGGAGTTGTGGCCGTTATCTACGAAGCCCGGCCCAACGTGACCGCCGACGCCGCCGCCCTTTGCTTGAAGTCGGGTAATGCTGCTCTTCTCCGAGGCTCCTCATATGCCCTTCGCTCGAACCTCGCGATCGGCAAGGTGATTCGGTCGGCGATCACAGAGGCGGGCCTGCCGGCCGACGCCGTCCAGGTCGTGGAGGACACATCCCGTGCCGGTGCCAAGGCCTTGATGCAGGCGAAGAAGTGGGTCGATCTCCTGGTGCCGCGGGGCGGCCCCAACCTCATCGCCGCCATTGAAGCTGACGCCACGGTTCCCTTCGTCATCGATGGCGCCGGCAACTGCCACGTTTACGTCGACGCCGCCGCCAACCTCGAAATGGCGGCCGACATCGTCGTGAACTCGAAGACGCACCGGCCGGGAGTCTGCAACGCGGCGGAGAAGCTGCTGGTCCATAGGTCGGTTGCGTCCGACTTCCTGCCCGGGGTGAGCAAGTTGTTGCTCGACGCCGGCGTAGAGCTGCGAGGCGACGACGCTTCACGCCAGCTCGTCGAAGCCATGTCGCAGGCATCGGAGGACGATTGGCCGACCGAGTACCTCGACCTGATCATGGCGGTACGGGTGGTCGATTCAATCGATGAGGCGCTGGCCCACATCAGGCGGTACGGAAGCGGTCACACCGAGGCGATCGTGACCGAGGACATGACAGCAGCCGACAGGTTCGTCGACGAGACAGAATCGGCCGTCGTCACGGTCAACGCCTCCACCCGGTTCACCGATGGCGAGGAATTCGGATTCGGGGCGGAGATCGGCATCTCAACCCAGAAACTCCACGTCCGCGGACCCATGGGTCTCAGGGCTTTGACCTCCGAACGCTGGGTGGTCCGGGGCCAGGGCCAGGTCCGTTGATGGATCAAGTCCAATCGAATCTGGCTCAATCGAATCCAACCCCATCGAATCTGACTTCACCGGTCCTGGCGAGTCCGGCTCGGGTGAAGGAGGCACTCGCCGGTCAGGACTACCTGGCGGACGACCGGATCGCCCAGGTTGTTTTCCTGGCCGCCCAATTGTCGAAGCCGGTCCTGGTGGAAGGGCCGGCCGGTGTCGGCAAGACCGAACTGGCCAAAGCGCTGGCTGCGATCACCGATCGGCGCCTTATCCGTCTTCAGTGTTACGAGGGCCTCGACGAAGCCAAGGCGCTCTATGAGTGGAACTACAAGAAGCAACTGCTTCGCATTCAGGCCGACTCGGACAAGGAATGGAACCAGCTCGAGGAAGACATCTTCGCCGAGGAGTTTCTCCTGGCCCGGCCCTTGTTGGAAGCGATCAGATCACCCGAGCCCGTGGTTCTCCTCATCGACGAAGTCGACCGAGTCGAGATCGAGACCGAGGCCCTCCTCCTCGAGATCCTCTCCGACTTCCAGGTCTCGATCCCCGAATTGGGAACGGTCGTGGCCTCGACCACGCCATTCGTCGTTCTGACCTCCAACAACACCCGAGAGCTGTCGGAGGCCTTGAAGCGTCGCTGTCTCTTCCTTCATATCGCCTATCCCGATACCGAGCGGGAGAAGGAGATCCTTCTTCACCGGGTCCCTGGACTCCCCGAACACATGGCCATCCAGATCGCGCGGGTGGTGCGCTCAATCCGAGGCATGGATTTGAAGAAGGCGCCTTCGGTGTCGGAGTCGATCGACTGGGCCCGGACCCTGCTGGCCCTATCGATCGAGCACATCGACGAAAGGGTGGTTGGTGAGACCTTGCATGTGCTCTTGAAGTACCAGACCGACATCGACAAGGCCGCCAAGGAACTGGGCGGAGTCACCACCATCGAATGATGGCCGTCGAGTGAAGTTCAGGGGCTGACCATGATCACACTGCTGACCGATTTCATCGGAGAACTCCGAGCGGCGGGAATCCCGGTGTCCATGGTCGAAGCGATCGACGCTATGGAAGCTGTGAAACTGGTCGACCTCGGCGACCGCTCGGCTCTGAAAGCTGCCCTGGGTGCAACCCTCGTGAAGAACGCCCGGCACTATCAGGCCTTCGACGTTGCCTTCGAGGTCTTCTTCGCCCATCACCGGAACATTGATCGTGGTGAAGAAGGCTCCTCCGGATCGGCGGGGCGTGAGGGAGGGCAGTCCAACGGTCAGTCAGGTTCGCAGTCGGAGATCGATGATCTGGTGGAGGCTTTGTTCCGGGCGATCATGGGAGGCGACACCGGAGCCCTCGAGGCGGCGGCTCGCCGGGCAGTGGAGGAGTTGGCAGGGATCGAACCGGGGCGGCCGGTTGGCGGCACCTATTACCTGTACCGGACGCTGCGCCGCCTCGATCTCGACGCCCTTCAGGAGAGATTGCTGGAAGCAGCATTGGCCGGAATCGACGAGGACGATGCCCTCGACACCCGATTGGCACGGGAAGAGGTTGACGCTCAGATCGCGCGTTTGCGCCAGGAGATCCAGGATGAGATTCGTCGCCGCCTGGTGGCCGATCGCGGCCGGCAATCGGTGGCCAGGACTCTTCGTCAGCCTCTGGTGGAGGATCTCGACCTGATGCATGCGACGCGTACCGATCTCACCGATATCGAGGATGTGATTGAACCCCTCACTCGCAAACTTGCCGCTCGATTGGCCCGAAGGCGAAGGTTGCTTCGCAGCGGCAGGCTCGACTTCCGAAAGACGGTTCGGCGATCCCTTGCCACCGGTGGTGTTCCGATGGACCCGGCTTTTCGGAAGGGGCGACCTCATCGGCCCGAGGTGTTCTTGTTGTGCGACATCTCCGGCTCGATGGCGACCTTCGCCCGGTTCACGCTTCAGTTCACATACGCGATGGCCACCCAGTTCTCGAAGCTCAGGAGCTTCGTGTTCATCGACACCGTGGACGAAGTCACTCGCTACTTCGGTCCCGGAGTCGACTTCAACGAGGCCCTGGGTCGGATCGCCACCGAGGCCGAGGCGGTGTGGCTCGACGGTCATTCCGACTACGGCAATTCGCTGGCTCGCTTCGAGGAAAGGTACGGAAGCGAAATCACCCCGCGCACCACTTTGATCGTCACCGGTGATGCCCGCAACAACTACCGGCCACCCCGGGCGGAGCTCCTCGACCATGTCGCCCAGAAGGCTCGTGCGGTCTACTGGCTGAACCCCGAACCGAGGTCCTACTGGGACAGCGGCGACTCGGTCATGGGTCGATATTCACCCTTTTGTGACGGGACTTATGAAGTCCGGACCCTGCGGCAATTGGAGCATTTTGTGGAGCATCTCGCCGTGCCGGGACATCTGTCCGGAAGGCGTCAACGGACTACTCAACTACTGAGCCCCGATAGCCGATAGCTGTTTAACGAGTCAGCCCGAGAGGCATTGAAGAAAATGGGTCACCGAATCCTGGTTGTTGAAGATTCTGCGGTTATTCGCCGCCTAATCGAGGTTTGTCTGAGGGCAGGCGATGTCGAGATCATCACCCGTGAGGATGGCCCCGGAGGACTCGAAGCCGTGACCACCGAATCGCCCGACCTGGTCGTGCTCGATATCGGACTCCCCGGCATGGATGGCTGGCAGGTTCTCGACGCCATCCGCTCACAACCAGCCACCCGCCAACTTCCCGTTGTCGTTCTTACCGCCCACGCCGAAGAAGAATCACGACGTCGTGCGGACGAAGGCGGCGCCGATGCTTTCATCACCAAGCCGTTCCAACCGAACGACTTCCGCGAAACGGTGCTGGACCTTATTCGCTAGGGCGGACCGCCGATCGCCCTGGGGATGTCTCACGTCCCACGTCTCACGTCCCACGTCTTCGGTTCTGCACGTACCACGTACCTGAACCACCACCCACCACTCCTAAGGTCTGTGACGTGGTCGTCTCCTCTATGGTCGGTGCCTCCGTACGACGTACTGAAGACCCTGCGCTCATTCAGGGGCGGGCTACTTTCACCGAGGATCTCACTCCGGCTGGCACCCTATATCTGGCGATAGTCCGCTCACCGTTTCCCCATGCCCGCATCACCTCAATCGATACCACAGCCGCCGATTCGGCTCCGGGAGTCTGGGCCGTCCTGACTCCGGGAGATGTGGCCGATCTCTCGATGCCTCCCGAACCGGACCGGGCCAAGAACATCCCGCGCCGCTACGCACTGGTCCAGGGTCTAGCGCTCATGCCCGGCGATCCGGTTGCTGCGGTCCTGGCCGATTCGCCTGAGCAGGCTCGGGACGGTGCCGATCAGGTGGAAGTCGACTACGAACCCCTCGACATCGTCGGTGACGTTGAGACTGCGGTCGCGGCTCCACCGATCCACGAGGGTCAAGCAACCAACGTCGCCTACGAGCGCGGCCGCGGTGACTTCGAGGCCATTGCAGCCATGGACGGCCCCATTGTGATCGAAGGCTTAGTCGACCATCCGAGAGTGGTCCCCGCTCCTATGGAGTGTCGGGTGGCGATCGCCGACTGGAGGGACGGTCGCCTCAACATGTTCATGACCACTCAGGTGCCCCATTTGATGCAGGAGGAGCTTGCCAAGAGCTTCGGGGTTCCGGTCTCGACTGTGAGGGTGATGACGAACTTCGTCGGGGGAGGCTTCGGGGGGAAGTTCGACCTCGCTGAAGAGGAGATGCTGGTTGCCTTCGCGGCGAGGCGGATCGGCCGTCCGGTGAAATGGGTCGAGGGTCGCCGCGAACACCTCCAGAGCCTTGGCCACGGACGTTCGATGAGGTCTCGATACCGCCTCGTGGCCGACGAGGGCGGGCGCATCAAGGCTATGTCGGTCGATTGGTTGGTCGATCTCGGTTGTCGGCATCGATACCTGTCCTTTCACACGGTCACCCCTCGGATCGGCACGGGCACCTACGACATCCCGGTCTACGCCTGGAAGATGAAGGGGGTGTGGACCAACAGGAGCCCCCGCGGTATCTACCGGGGAGCGGGCCGGCCCGAAGCGACGCTTACCGTCGAGCGAGCTCTCGATCATCTCGCCGCCACCCTGGCGATGGACCCGGCCGAGGTGAGGCAGGTGAACTTCGTGCAGGCCGATCGCTTCCCGTACAAGAGTGTGGCCGGATACACATACGACACGGGCGACTACCCGGCCAACCTGGATCGCCTGCTGGAAATGGGCGGCTATCAGGAACTCCGCCGGCAACAGGTCGAGGCGCGTGCTCAGGGTCGGCTCTTCGGGATCGGCCTGGCCTCCTACGTCGAGGTGTGCTCCTTTGAGGACTGGGGGGCGGCCAGCATCACCGTTTCTCCTGACGGCAGCGTCACCGCCCATGTCGAGACTCTCGATCAGGGTCAGGGCCACCGCACCGCTTTCGCCCAGATCGTGGCTGCCCAGTTGGGACTGCCCCTGGGCATGATCCGAGTGGATCAGGGAGATACCTTCTCGGCCCCCTATGGCTTTGGCACCTCCGGGTCGCGCTCGGTCGCCCAGGGAGGCTCGGCTGCCCACGAAGTCGCCGGCAAGGTGGCTGAGAAGGCGATCAGAATCGCCGCCCATCTGATGGAGGCCGCGCCGGGCGATATCGAACTGGGAGACGGTGTGGCCGTTGTGAAAGGAACCGACGTGAAAGTGACCTGGTTGGAGATCGTCCAGGCGTCGCTCGAAGGAAATGCTCTATCGGATGAGGAACCCGGTTTGGACGCCGACGTGCATCTGCGAACGGGTGGCCCCAACTTTCCCTTTGGTGCCCACATGGCGGTGGTGGAGGTCGATCCGGAAACCGGTGCTGTCTCCCTCCTGAGAATGGTTGCCGTCGACGATGCCGGTGTAATCGTCAACCCGATGCTCGCCGCGGGCCAGCGCCACGGAGGCATCGCCCAGGGAGTGGGTCAGGCCTTATGGGAGGCGGTTCGATATGACGAGGGAGGGAACCTCACAACTTCGACGTTCGTCGACTACCTGATTCCCACGGCCGGTTCCATGCCGTCGTTCGAACTCGGGGAAACCTTTACGCCGACACCGACCAACCCTCTGGGCGCCAAGGGAATCGGAGAGGCAGGGGCCATCGGTTCAACCCCCGCTGTGGTCAACGCTGTCTGCGACGCCCTCGGGCGACAGGATCTGCAGATTCCCCTCACGGCGGAGCAACTGTGGCGTTCGGCACTTAATATCTCCTTGTGAACTTCATCATCAAGATTCTGGTCAACGCCGCCGCTCTGTGGGTGGCTGCACGATTCGTTCCGGGAATCGACCTCACCGCTGACATCTGGCAGATCCTGCTGATCGCCCTCGTGTTTGGCATCATCAACACGTTCCTCAAACCGATCCTGAAGATCCTCTCGCTTCCGGTGATCATCCTCACGCTGGGATTGTTCGCCATCATCGTCAACGTGATCCTGCTGGCGATCACGGCGGGACTTATGGATGGCTTGACCATCGATGGCTTCTTACCGGCCCTGCTCGGATCGATCGTGATCTCGATCGTGAGCGCGATCCTGAGCGCAATCATTCCCGATTCGAACTGACCCACGGCGGATCGGGATTGTCCGAGGGCGGGCCGCAGGGCCGACTTGATCTCCGGGTTCGCCAGTGCCCCCCTACCTCACGGCTCGTTTCCTCGCCGGGCGGTACCTTCCCCCCACCTTTCGGCGGGGGACAAAGGCTACGCCTTTCCTACGGGGTCCTTTAGCTTTGCCAGGCGTTCGATCAGGTCGACAACCCGGCTGGAGTAGCCCCATTAGTTGTCGTACCAGGACAGCACCTTGACGAGAGTTCCACCCAGCACCTGGGTTCCGCCGGCATCGAATACGGAGCTATGGGGGTTGCCGATGATGTCGGTTGAAACTATCGGGTCATCGGTGTACTGCATGACTCCTGACATCGCCCCGTCGGCAGCCGCCTTCACCGCCGAATTGACTTCTTCGACCGACACCGACCTGTCAAGCTCCAGCACCAGATCGACAGTTGAACCGTCGGGAACCGGCACCCGCATGGCGATGCCGTGCAGCTTGCCGGCCAGTTTCGGGTACACCTTGCCGACCGCCTTGGCCGCACCGGTGGTGGTGGGGATGATGTTCTCGGTGGCAGCACGGCTGCGGCGGAGATCCTGGTGGGGCACGTCGGCCAGTCGCTGATCGTTGGTGTAGGCATGTACGGTCGTCATCAGGCCCCGCTTGATCCCGAATGCCTCGTCTAGGACCTTGACGAGAGGAGCCAGACAGTTGGTCGTGCAGGAGGCGTTGGAGACGATCACGTCGGAGTCGTTGAGCTCGGAGTCGTTGACACCCAACACCACCGTTTGATCGATGTCGTCGTCCGCCGGCACCGTCAGGATCACGCGCTTGGCCCCTGCGTCGATGTGCTTTTGGAGCGACTCACGGGTCCGGAAGACGCCAGTTGCCTCGATCACTACGTCGATGGCGAGGTCCTTCCAGGGAAGTGCGGCCGGGTCCCTCTCCATCAGCATTGTCACTCGATGTTTGCCGACCGTCATGACACCGTCAGCGACCTCCACCTCCTGCCCGAAGGGGCCCATCACCGAGTCGTACTCGAGGAGATAGGCCAGAACCTCGTCGTCGGCCAGATCGTTGATGGCGACAATCTCGATGCCGGACTCCGGCCGTTGGGCGACGATCCTGAAAACGGCTCGGCCGATTCGCCCGAATCCGTTGATGGCGACTCTGATCGAACTGTCCGTCATGACTCACCGCGGTCTTTCAGTTGGGCGCTCATCAGTTCCAATACCTCCACTAGGCGGGCCGAATAGCCCCAGCCGTTGTTGAACCATGTGATGGTCTTGACCATTGTTTCTTCCATGACCATCGTCGCCAGGCTGTCGAACACCCCCGAGTACGTCGAGGCCTTGACGTCTGAAGAGACGATCGGATCGGAGGTGAACTCGATGATGTCGCGGAACCTTCCCGAGGAGGCGGCCGCGACCGCCGCGTTGACTGCCTCTTTGCTCGTGGGCTGGCGGACGATCGCCGTGAGGTCGATCGTGGAACCGTCCATGACCGGCACGTTGAGGGCCATTGCCGAGATGCGCCCGCTTAGTTCGGGCATGACCTGCGCGATGATCTCGGGGGAGTTGGTCTCGGCCGGAATGATGTTCTCCCCCGCCGCTCGCGAGCTCCTGAATCCGGTCCCGGGCACGTCGGCCAGACGCTGGTCATTCGTGATGGCGTGGACGGTCGTGAAGAAGGCGCGATCAATTCCAAGGGCGTTGTCGAGTATCCGCAGAATCGGCGCCACCGCGTTCGAGGTGTTGGAACCGAGCGCCACAACATCGGTGTCGGGCGTCAACACGTTGTCGTTGATGCCTCGCAGCAGCACCGGGACCTCGCCCGGCTTCTCGGGGGTTGAGGCGATGACCACCTTCTGCGCCCCGGCCGCCAGATGGGCGCGGGCCTCCTCGAGGGTGCGATGCTTGCCGGTCGCTTCAACGACCAGGTCGACACCCAGCGACCTCCAATCGGCCTCGCCGGGCTCTTTCGAGTTGAGGAAAGCGATCGAGTGATCATCGACCTGAAGAGTGCCATTGTCGTAGGAGACCGGCTTGGGGAATCGCCCGTAGAGCGAGTCGTACTTCAGGAGATAGGTCAGGCCGGCCGGATCGGCGATGTCGGCGATGGCCATCACCTCAAGGTCGGGGTGGTCGACCAGAAATCGGAATACGTTGCGACCGATGCGGCCGAAGCCCATGAGACCAATGCGTGTCGTCATCCGGGGTCCTTTGCGTTTCGAACGCTTGAGGTTAATGGCCACTGTCGTCCGCCCGGACGGGAGCGAAAGGGTTCCCCTGGCGGTCCCGTGTTGATACGTTGGCCGGGCGGCGTGCGAAGAGGTTCACATGTTTGTCGAACTGGCCCTCCTCCTCTGCCTGCAAGCGCCGGTCGCCGGGCGGGTCGTCGGCCCATATGCACCGACCGGCCCCTACGCAGGGCACTGGGGGCTCGATCTGGCCGCGGAATTCGGAAGCTCGGTCCGGGCCGGCGGGGACGGGGTCGTGACCTTTGCAGGCAGCATCGCCGGGGTGCTCTCGGTGACGATCGACCACGGGAGTGGTCTGAAGTCATCGGTTTCGTTCCTTTCCGAGATCCTCGTCGAGGTCGGAGCACGGGTCGGGGCGGGGGCCGTGGTCGGGAGGTCGGGGTGGGCCCACTCTGGGCCGTCGTTGCACTTCTCGGTACGGGTGAACGGCGAATACACCGATCCTCTCCCGTTCCTCCTTTGCGCTGCAGGTGATCCGAGCCGCCTCTACCTCTTGCCACCTCCGGGCCGCGTTGCGGTCTGGACCCGTCGGAGACGTTTGGTCGGTGGCGACCCTCGTGGTTCCTATCCTCGTCGACGTGCGCAGCGGCTTACTCGGGGGAACTTTCGACCCTCCCCACATCGCCCACCTCCTGGCCGGAGAGGTCGCATATCGCCAGCTCGGGCTTGACCGGGTCATCTACCTGCCGGCCGGTTCGCCCTGGCAGAAGGCCGACCGCAAAATCAGCTCCGCCCAGCACCGGTGGCGGATGACGGAGATCGCCACAGCCGGAGTCTCCTACTTCGTTCCTGACGGCCGCGAGGTTCACCGCGACGGGTCGACCTACACGATTGACACTCTGGGAACCTTTGATACATCCGAAGAGATCGTCTTGATCCTTGGTGCTGACGCCGCCCGCGGCTTGCCCACCTGGGAAAGAGCCGAAGACGTTCTCGATAGGGTCCGGGTCGCCGTGTTGCCCCGGCCGGGCACGGAGAGGGCGGAGGTCGAGTCCGCGATCGGGGCCGCCACATGGCTCGACATGCCTGCGTTGCCGGTGAGCGGGACGATGATCAGGCAGAGGTTCTTCGCCGGCACCGGAGTTCGTTTCCTCGTCCCTGACAGCGTCTACGACTACATGGTCGAGAACCGTCTATACGAGGCACGCCCTCCCGACTAACGGGCTCGAAGCACCATGCGGCTGCTAACCATGATGCAGGCGTCGGTGAGGTAACGGACCTTCTTCTGCTCAAGAAATTCCTCGAGGGCCGGGCCCTCTGCACCAGGTTGCAGCCACAGGTTCTCATAACCCAGGGAGATTGCTTCCCGGGCGACATCCATGCCGGTCTCGGGGGGCACCACAACGTCGATGATGTCGGGACGTTCCGGTAGAGCTGCCAGGTTCGGGTAGCAATCGTCTCCATCCACCACCGTTCGATTCGGATTTACGGCCCTCATCCGGTAACCGAGGCCCTTGAGGTCACGATAGATGATGCCTCCGTACTTCCCGGGGCTGTCGGTCGCCCCTACCACGGCGATG
>JANMST010000093.1:0-27141 GCA_031389635.1 Acidimicrobiia bacterium
GACGACCTGTACGACGGCTTGGCCGAGGAGATCCTCGAGGCCACCACGATCCTGCTCGATCGCGGCTGGAGCCCCGAACGGACGCTCAACGATGCGCTCGTCGCGGGGATGCGGATCGTCGGCATCGACTTCCGCGAGGGCATCCTCTTCGTGCCCGAGGTCTTGCTGGCCGCCAACGCCATGAAGGCCGGGATGGCGATCCTCCGCCCACTCCTGGCCGAGACCGGGGCCGAGACGATCGGCAAGGTCGTGATCGGCACCGTCAAAGGCGACATCCACGACATCGGCAAGAACCTGGTGGCGATGATGCTGGAGGGGGCGGGCTTCGAGGTGATCAACCTCGGCATCAACACCGACGCTGACAAGTTCATCGCTGCTCTCGAGGAGCACAAGCCGGACATCCTCGGGATGTCGGCCCTGCTCACCACCACCATGCCCTACATGAAGGTTGTGATCGACACCCTCAAGGAGCGGGGGATGCGCGATGACTACATCGTGATGGTCGGTGGTGCCCCTCTGAATGAAGAATTCGGCCGGGCGATCGGCGCCGACGCCTACTGCCGCGACGCCGCGGTAGCCGCGGAGACGGCGGGAGCATTGGTGCTAGCCAAGCGGCTGACGGCCGGTGAGGATCCGTGACCAAACCCAGAGTGCTCGTAATCGCGTGCGGAGCGTTGGCTCGCGAACTGGTCGACGTGATCAAAGGGAACGGCCTCGAATGGGTCGACGTGGAATGCCTTCCGGCCAAACTTCACAACACGCCCGACCAAATCACGGCAGCGGTCGAGCGCAAGCTCGACTCAGCGGTCGGCCGCTATAAGAAGGTCTTCGTCGGCTACGCCGACTGCGGGACAGGCGGCACTCTCGACGCGATGCTCATCCGCCGTGGAGTCGATCGCCTCCCCGGCGCTCACTGTTACGAGTTCTTCGCCGGAGCGGGCCTGTTCGCGAGCCTCCACGAATCGGAGCCGGGGACGTTCTATCTAACCGACTTCCTAACAAAGCACTTCGATCGATTGGTCTGGGAAGGACTCGGCCTCGACCGCTGGCCCCACCTCCTCGATGAATATTTCGGAAACTATCGCCGCGTCGTCTATCTATCGCAGATCGAGAACGCCGACCTGATAGCCACCGCTCGGGCAGCGGCGGCAAAACTTGGCCTCGACTTCGAGCACCGCGCTGTCGGCTACGGGGAGTTTGCACCTGCAGTGATCACGGCGGCTGGAGGGGCGGCGGCATGAGCTCCCGTTCCGGTTCTGAGATCACCATCATTCGCTGGCGCGATATACCCGCCCAGGTGGTGGCGAAGCGGGGACGCGAGTCGGCCAAGCGCGAACTGAGCCCCCGGTTTCAAGTAGCGATCGACCGCGCCGCGATGTACGCCGGCCTGTTCGGCACCGACGAGTACCTCTCAGAGTGGACCCGCGACAGCCGCCTCTGCGGTGAGGACCTCGAGGCCGAGGCCGCGCAAGAGGCAGCCCGGCTCGAGGCGGAGTTCACACCGGAGGTCCTCAACGAGCTGGCAGGAAACGGCGGACTCAAATGACCGACACGTTCGTGTCCTCCTACAGCCGGGAGGTCGTGATCGGGTTCGAACGCCCCTTTGTTCTCATTGGTGAAAGGATCAACCCGACCGGTCGCAAACTTCTCGCCGAGGAGATGAAGAATGGCGATTTCTCCCGGGTCGAACGCGATGCCCTGGCCCAGGTAGCCGCCGGGGCGAAGATGCTCGACGTCAATGCCGGCATCCCCCTGGCCGACGAGCCCGCGCTTCTGGCAAAGGCGATTGAATTGGTGCAATCCCTTACAGACGCCCCTCTGTCGATCGACTCGTCGATTGTCGAGGCTCTCGAAGCGGGCCTGGCGGTGTATCGAGGCAAGGCCCTGGTCAACTCGGTAACGGGGGAGGAGGAGCGTTTGGAACGGGTGCTACCTCTCATCGCCAAATACGGAGCGGCGGTCGTGGCGATCTCCAACGACGAGACCGGTATCTCCGAAGACCCCGATGTACGTTTTGAAGTCGCGCGGAAGATCGTGAACCGTGCCGCCGACCATGGGATCGCGCGCGAGGACATCGTCGTCGATCCACTGGTGATGCCGATCGGGGCCATCGCCACTGCCGGGCGCCAGGTCTTTCACCTAGTCGATCGCCTCCGCAACGAACTGGGGGTCAACACCACCTGCGGCGCCTCCAATGTCAGTTTTGGTCTTCCCAATCGGGCCGGAATCAACGCGGCTTTCTTGTCCATGGCGATCGGGGCCGGCATGACCTCGGCAATCACGAATCCATTGGAGGGCGAGATTCGCCAGGCGATCCTGGCAGCCGATGTCCTCACCGGGCGCGACCTCAACTGCGCCACCTGGATCAGGACCTATCGCGAACCGGCCGTCGAGGGTGAGGAACCCCGCCGCCGTGAGAGTCGCCGCCGGCGGGCGTGACACCCCACCCGTTTTCGCGCATCAAACGCGGCCTATCGGGCGCGTTTGACACGCGGAAAGGGAGGGGATAGCCGGTGCACTCGGTCGTATTCACCCCATCGGGCCGGAGGGGGACTTTCGCATCCGGGACCACTGTCCTGGACGCCGCTCGTGAACTGGGAGTTGACCTCGACTCGGTTTGTGGTGGAAGAGGAATCTGTGGTCGCTGCCAGGTGACGGTCGGCAGCCGGCCAGGAATGGAAGGGCGGGAAGATCGTCTTTCGTCGCTCGGATCGACGGAGTTGGACTACCGCGGTCGGCGGCCTCTCGAACCCGGGCAGCGACTCGGATGCGCTGCCCGCATCGTCGATGACGTCGTCATCGACGTTCCTGCTGCCAGCCAGGTGCACCGTCAGGTGGTGCGCAAGCGCGCCGGGGTCGATGCGCTCCCGGTCGATCCGGTGATTCGCCTCCACTACGTCGAGGTCGCCGAGCCCGACCTGTCGAGTCCGACCGGTGACCGTGAGCGCCTGGCCGACGCCCTGCTCGGACAATGGCGCCTGTCCGACCTGGAGTTCGATCTCAACGTGATGATCGGGCTCCAAAAAGCTTTGCGCAACGGGAATTGGAAGGTCACTGTCGCAGTTCGCCACGAAAAGCAGGTGCTGGCTATTTGGCCCGGTTTTCGCGACCTGATGCTCGGTGTGGCCTTCGACGTCGGCTCCACAACCATCGCCGGACATCTGTGCGACCTCACCACCGGTTCCGTGCTCGCCTCGGCCGGACGGATGAACCCGCAAATCGGATTCGGGGAGGATCTGATGAGCCGAGTGTCGTATGTGATGATGAACGAAGGCGGGGAAGCCAAGCTGACTGCGGTGGTGAGAGAGGCGATCAACGGCCTGGTTGGCGACCTGGTCGCCGAGGCGGAGGTGGCCCGTGATGACGTTCTCGAGGTGACTGTGGTCGGGAACCCGATCATGCACCATCTCGTGCTCGGCTTTGACCCCCGGGAGCTAGGCATGGCACCTTTTGCGCTCGTGACCGGGTCCGCCCTCAACACGCCGGCGGCCCGAATCGGTCTCGACGTCCATCCCGGGGCGATGGTGTACACGCTGCCGTTGATCGCCGGTCACGTCGGAGCCGACGCCACCGCGGCCATCCTCTCCGAAGGCCCCCATCGTCGCGAACCGGTGCAGTTGCTGGTCGACGTGGGCACCAATGCCGAGATCGTCCTCGGCAACAAGGATCGCCTCCTGGCGGCGTCAAGCCCTACCGGGCCTGCGTTCGAGGGAGCCCAGATCTCGTCGGGTCAGCGGGCCGCTCCGGGTGCGATCGAAAGGGTTCGGATCGACCGGGAGACCTTGGAGCCGCGGATCCGGGTCATCGGTCAAGAAATGTGGTCGGATGAAGAGGGCTTCGAAGGATCCGACGTCACCGGCATCTGCGGTTCGGGGATCATCGAGGTCATTGCCGAGTTGTTCTTGTCGGGCGTCATCGATTCGGACGGAGTGCTGCGCCCGCTTTCGGCCGAGATAAGCCGGATCGGTCTCACCGGTCGCACGTATTCATATCTCTTGTGGGAAAGCCCTCGAATCGAGATAACCCAGAACGACGTCCGCGCTATTCAATTGGCGAAGGCGGCCCTCTATGCCGGGGCCCGGCTCTTGATGGATCACTACGGGGTCGACGAGGTCGATCAGATCCGTTTGGCGGGAGCGTTCGGGAGCCACATCGATCCGCTCTATGCGATGGTCCTCGGGATGATCCCCGATTGCCGGCTTGATCAGGTTTCGTCGGCTGGCAATGCAGCCGGGGTCGGTGCGATGATGGCCCTGCTCTCCGGCGTTGCCAGGACCGAGATAGAGGAGGTTGCTCGCATGGTCGAGAAGGTGGAGACAGCAGTGGAGCCACGGTTCCAGGAGCATTTCGTGTCGGCTATGGCGATACCGCACAAGACCGCCATCTTTGGCGAGTTGTCAAAGGCCGTGGCCCTTCCGGCCCAGACCACTCCGCCCGAGCGGGGTCGGCGGGGAAGGCGGCCGCTGTGAGCGACATGCCCAACAGATTCCGTGCCCTGCACTCGCAAGGCACTTTCGTGATGCCCAATCCTTGGGACCTCGGAACCGCCCGTTTTCTCGAGTCGCTCGGGTTCTCCGCTCTGGCCACCACCAGTTGGGGTTTGGCCGCCAGCCTCGGCCGCCTCGACCAGACCGTCACAAGGGATGAGATGTTGGCCCACACCGCGGCTCTCGTCACGACCATCAACGTGCCGCTCAATGTCGACTCCGAGCGATGCTATGCCGATGATCTTGCCGGTGTTACCAAGACTGTTCGGCTCCTGGCCGAAGCTGGCGCAGCCGGTTGCTCGATCGAGGACTACAACCCTGTCAGCAGGGCCATCGATCCCATCGACCTCGCGACCGAACGAGTAGCCGCGGCTGCAGAAGGGGCGAAGCAAAGCGGCCTAGTCCTGACCGCCCGCGCCGAGAACCCCTTCTACGGCTTTCATGACCTCGACGACACGATCGCCCGACTCTGTTCCTATCGGGATGCGGGGGCGGAGGTCTTATATGCACCGGGCCTGGTCGAGGTCGACGATATCGCAAGAGTCGTGGCAGACACCGGTGTCCCGGTCAACGTCCTCGCGAGGTCGAACGGACCGTCGGTGAAACGTCTTGCCGATCTGGGAGTGCGACGGGTCTCAACCGGTGGTGCAATTGCTCGAGCATCATTCGAATTGCTCAACCGAGCCGCCCGCGAACTCCTCGATGAAGGGACGTCGTCCTACACCATCGGTTCGTTGACCCCCGATGACTACAAGAAGGCCTTCGGCTGAGGTCTAGTTGTAACCGCTGGTGGTTTCGGTGTTGCTGCTGTCGGATCCGGAGTTGCCGCCGGGATTGTCATCTCCCGAGCACGCCGTCACCAAGGCAAGAGCCAAGGCAACGAAGACGGTCCATTTTCGAAGTGTCATGATCAAATCCTGTTCCGGTGCGTTTAGAAGCACCACTTAGGGGTTCCCGATCTTGCCCGATCTCAAACAGAACGAGGGTTGGGGACCGACTTCGGCCTGCCGGACGATTGTTCCATGATGTAGTCTGATACCGCATCATGGAACAGACCAATGGCGGGGGGCCTGCTGCCCTTCCGCAGACCAATGGCGATGCCGCTCAGCCGACCCCGTCCCGTCGCAGTGGGGGCAGGGCGGCCCGGCAGGCCGCTCGAACGGCCCGGTCGCTGGAAAGCGTTCCGTTCCTGACCCGGTCGCTTGCGCCAGTCGAAGTTCTCCAGGCCGAAGCCCTGGAACTGATCGAACAGAATGCGAACACCCTGCTCGAGCGAGTTGGCATAGAAGTACACGACTTCCCCGAGGCGCTCGAGATTTACCGCCAGGGCGGCGCCGAAATCGACGGAACCCGGGTCCGTTTTCCCGATGGCCTGGCTCGCAAACTCGTGATGGCCACCGCCCCGTCGACCTTCCTCCAGCACGCCCGCAACCCCGAGCGCAGTGTCACCATCGGTGATCCCCACCTTGTTTTCGCCCCGGCCTACGGATCGCCTTTCGTTCGTGATCTCGAGAACGGACGCCGCTACGCAACCATCGAAGACTTCCGCAATTTCGCTCGCCTGACTCACATGACTGCGTCGCTGCATCATGGCGGCGGCACCCTCTGCGAACCGGTCGACCTTCCCGTCAACAAGCGCCACTTCGACATGGTGTTCTCTCACATCAAGTACCACGATCGCCCATTCATGGGATCGGTCACGGCCCCCGAGCGCGCCCAGGACACGGTCGACATGGTGAAGATCCTGTTCGGGGCAGACTTCATCGCCGAAAACACGGTCTTGCTCTCCCTGTGCAATGCCAACAGCCCGATGAGTTGGGACTACAACATGCTCGGCTCGGCGAAGGTGTACGCCGAGAACAATCAGGCTTGCCTTCTGACACCCTTCATCCTGGCGGGGGCGATGGCGCCGGTGACAGTTGCCGGCACCGCCACCCAGACCCTCGCCGAGGCTCTGGCGGGCATGGCGTTCTGCCAACTCGTCAAGCCGGGAGCTCCGGTCGTGTTCGGATCCTTCGCTTCCTCGATTTCGATGCAATCCGGTGCCCCGACCTTCGGCACCCCGGAACCGGCGCTGATGCTCTTCGTGATGGCGGCTCTGGCCCGCCGTCTCGGGGTTCCCTTCCGGAGTGGCGGCAACCTCACCGCCTCGAAAGTCCCCGACTACCAGGCGGCCTTCGAATCGGCCGCGACCTTCTTCCCGACGATGCTGGCGGGGGTCAACTTCGTCCTCCACACCGCTGGCTGGCTAGAGGGTGGCTTGACGATGGGCTACGAGAAATTCATGCTGGACGCCGACCAGGCAGCGATGGCTTCGTCGCTCGTGGGTGGCGTAGATCTGAGTGACAACGGGCTGGCTTTCGACGCCTTGCTCGACAACCCTCCCGGTCAGCATTTCCTTGGCAATGCGCACACTCTCGCCAACTTCGAGGACGCCTTCTGGCGCAGCCACCTGGCCGACAACAACAGCTTCGAGCAGTGGCTCGAGGCAGGTTCCAACGAATCGGTCGCCCGTGCCCACCATCAGTACAAAGGCCTCCTGGCTGAGTACGAGGCCCCGCCGCTTGATGAAGCGAAAGAAGCCGAGATCGTCGAATGGATCGAGATGCGCAAGGCTTCTTTCCCGAGTTCGGATGTGTGAGCAGAGTGGCAAGCTTGACGTCACAGCTGCTGGCCGAGTCGAGTTTCGAGATCATCCCGATGAAGAACACCCTCGAGAAAGCCGCGGCCCTTCCGGCCGGCTGCAATGTCTCGGTCACCGCCAGCCCGGCCAAGGGCATGGACGCCACCCTCGATCTCACAATCGAGCTGTCTGAGCGCGGGTACCAGGCAGTGCCACATCTGTCGGCCCGGATGATCAGGGATCGGCCGCAGCTCTCTGGTCTAGTCAGGCGACTGCAGCGAGCCGAAATCGAACACGTGTTCGTGGTCGGCGGGGATGCCGACGACCCCGGCCGCTTTCCGGACGCGCTTTCGCTTCTTCGCGAGATGTCGGACATCGGGCATGACTTCTCGGACATCGGCATCACCGGCTACCCGGAAGGGCACCCGTTCATCTCCGGAGACCTTCTCCGCCAGGCGCTGATCGACAAGCAGCGCTACGCGACGTACCTCGCAACCCAGATGTGCTTCGACGTCCCCGGCATCGAGACCTGGATCAAGGGCATCCGGATCGATGGGGTGAAGCTGCCGGTCAAAGTGGGAATCCCCGGGGTGGCCGACCCGGTGAAGTTGATCGGGATCGCTGGCCGGATCGGAGTCGGCACTTCGGTTCGGTTTCTCCGCAAGAACCGGCGAGCCGTGTGGCGACTGATGTTCCCGGGGGCCTACAAGCCCACGAAGCTCTTGAAGAAGCTCGGAGAGCTGGATCCCCATCTCGGCTTCTTCGGCCTGCACGTCTTCACCTTCAACCAGATCGAGCCGACCATCGAGTGGTGGGTCGATCAAAAGAAACGAGCCGGTTGATGCCGGCGGCTCCGGTTCGCTCTGGTGCTCGGTCCGGGTCGATTCGCTCGGGCGTACAATCGATCGAGCGTGCCTTCGAGCTTCTCCAGGCTCTCGCGGTCGAGCCGGCGGGACTGACCGAATTGGCAGTCAGGGTCGACCTTCCGAAGTCGACGGTGGCTCGCATGTTGGGAACCCTCGAGGGCATCGGTGCGGTCGCGCGCGATGACGACGATCGAACATATCGGATCGGCATGGGCCTGGTGGAGCTGGCCGGCGCTGTCGATGCCTCCGCTGCCCTTGCCACCCTGGTTCGGCCTCATCTGACGGACCTGGCCGATCGAAGCGGGGAAGCCGCCGGCTTCAGTGTGCCTACCGGATACTCGATGCACTACCTGGTTCAGGTGGAAAGCCCCAACGCGGTCCAGGTCCGCGACTATTCCGGCTTGACGGTGCCGATGCACGTCGGCCCCTCGGGACTCTGTGTGATGTCGTTGTGGCCTAACGACGACGTCAACCGCTACCTCCGGCGACCCCTCGAGTCCTTCACACCGCATACGGTGAATGAGCCTCCGATGATCAAGAAACGCCTCGAGGAGATCCGCGACACGGGCCATATTTGGATCCATGAGGAGTTCGCCGAGGGGATCAGCTCGGTGGCCGCTCCGGTCTTCGACCAGGCCCGGCGGGCCCTGGGAGCGATTCATGTCCACGGCCCCACCTACCGATTTCCCGGAGCCGCCGGTCCCGACGCCATTGCCCGACTCGTGATGGATGCCGCCGAACGTGTCACTGCCCGTGCCCACAGCTACACCAGAGAACCGACAAGTCCAGCCAGGCCAGCCAAAGTAGGGAGGCCAACTAATCCCAGGAGGAACGGCAAATGAGCGTACCGAGTGACATCGAGATCGCCCGGGCGGCCAACTTGCTGCCGATCTCGGAAGTGGCGGCCAGGATCGGCCTCGAAGACGACGACCTGATTCCCTTCGGGAAGACCAAGGCCAAGGTTCACCTCGACACTCTCAAGAGGATCTCGTCGAACCCGCGCGGCAAGTACATCGATGTCACCGCAGTCACCCCCACTCCACTGGGCGAGGGCAAGACCACGACCACCATCGGTCTTACGCAGGGCCTCGGTGTGATCGGCAAGAACGCAATCGCCTGCATTCGCCAACCTTCCATGGGACCCACCTTCGGGATCAAGGGTGGCGCCGCCGGCGGTGGCTACAGCCAGGTGGTCCCGATGGATGAGTTCAACCTCCACCTGACCGGTGATGTCCATGCCATCACTGTGGCTCACAACCTGGTGGCCGCGGCTATCGACGCCCGTTGGTTCCACGAAACGCGGCTGAGCGACGATGCCCTCGCCAAGCTCGGCCTCGAGCGACTCGGGATCGACGTCTTCAACCTCCAATGGAACCGCGTTCTCGATATCAACGACCGGGCCTTGCGCAACGTGATAGTTGGCCTCGGGGGTCGGGACGAGGGTCGCCCTCGCGAAACCGGCTTCGACATCGCGGTCGCTTCGGAGTTGATGGCGATCCTGGCCCTGGTCGATGGCGCCGACTACGCCAGCGCTTTGCGGAATCTGCGAGAGAGGGTCGCCCGGGTGGTGTTCGGCACCTCCAAGGATGGTAAGCCTTTGACGTTGGAAGACCTTGGAGTGGCGGGGGCGGTGACGGTTCTCATGAAGGACACCCTCCATCCCAACATCATGCAGACTCTCGAGGGTCAGCCCGCCTTCGTCCATGCCGGGCCGTTCGCCAACATCGCCCACGGCAACTCGTCGATCCTGGCTGATCTCATCGCCCTTCTTCTCTGCGAATACGTGATCACCGAGTCGGGCTTCGGGGCGGACATGGGCATGGAGAAGTTCATGGACATCAAATGCCGGACCTCGGGCCTTCGTCCCGACGCGGTGGTGCTGGTGGCGACGGTACGGGCTCTCAAGACCCACGGGGGGGGTCCCAAGGTCGTGCTGGGTCGTCCCCTCGACAAGGCCTACACCGAGGAGAACCTCTCGCTTCTCCAAGCGGGTATCCCGAACTTGATAGCCCACATCAACACCGTCAAGCGATTCGGGTTGCCGGTGGTAGTGGCTATCAACTACTTCCCGACCGACAGCGGGGCCGAAGTCAACGCCATCAAGGAGGCGGCCATGGCGGCGGGCGCCTCGGCAGCGGTGGAGGCCCGGCATTGGGGCAGCGGTGGCGAGGGCGCTCGTGAACTGGCCGAAGCGGTGGTGGCGGCGGCGGATGAGCCGAGCGAGTTCTCCTATCTGTACCCGCTCAACATGGGGATCAGGGAGAAGATCGAGATCATCGCCCGGGACGTCTACGGTGCCGCCGGGGTCGAGTACTCGCCCCTGGCCCAGCGCCAGATCGACGCTTATGAGAAGGCCGGGTTCGGTTATCTGCCGATCTGCATGGCCAAGACCCACCTGTCGATCAGCCACGATCCCAATCTCAAGGGAGCGCCGACCGGTTTCACGGTCCCGGTCCGCGAGGTGCGGGCCTCGGTGGGAGCAGGTTTCATCTATCCCTTGCTCGGAGAAATGAGGACGATGCCCGGCCTTGGCTCCACCCCCGCCTACATGAAGGTCGATGTGGACGAGAACGGCAACGTGGTCGGCCTCTTCTAAAACCCGAAACCTAAGGTTATAGGCCGTGCTTCCCGCGGCAGATTGCCTTGAGATTCGACGGCACCTGCGGACGCCCGTGAACCATTACGCGATAGGCCGCGCATTGCGCGGCCTATAACCTTAGGTTCGCGGTTCTACCGCGACCGATGGCGGGAGGGTCAGGCCGCGGTGGCCCGGGCAGCGAGCTTCGAGGCAGGCGACGACGTCATCGGCGAAGTTGTCGAGGATCCCTCGGGCCAATTCGCGTTGGCCGGCCCCGAGACCGCAACGGTTGGCATCGGTGACCCGGGTCAGCCAGGCGGTGAGATCGTCGACGTCGTCAAGTGTCGCCCGTCCTTCCATCATCAAGCCGAACCCGTTCATGTAGGCCGTCGTTCCGAGCTTGCACGGCGGGCACTGCCCGCAAGAGCCACTTTGCAGGAACGATGAGAGCAACAGCCCGACTTCGACCGGGCAAGTGGTGTCGTCGTAGACGATGAACCCGCCCGATCCGAGGCCGCTGCCGATCGCCTCCATGCCCTCGAACGACATCGGCGTGTCGAACTCGGCCGCTGTGAGCGGTCGGTTGGATGCACCTGACACGATCAGCTTGGGTGCATGGTCGGATCTCATCCCACCCCCGGGTCCATAGACGAGAAACGACAGCGGGGTTCCCATGGGCAGTTCGGCCACGGCCGGCGTCTTGACGTCGCCGGAAATTGTGAAGACCATCGTCCCCGGCGAGCGTTCCGTTCCCGTCGAGCGAAACCAGTCCGCACCGTGCGAAATGATGCCCGGCACGTTGGCCAGGGTCTCGACGTTGTTAACCACCGTTGCGTATGCGGTGCCATCGGGCGCCACCAGCCCCTGGATGTAGGGCGGCACGGTGCGGGGGAGCGGATCGTTGCCCTGGATCACTTCGAGCAGTGATGTCTCTACCCCGAGGAGGTAGTCATCGGGGCCCTCCACCACCCGGAAGTCGATTCCCTCGAGCAATCCCGCAGTTGCCATCTCGCGGGCGGCCTGGTCGAGCCGGGCGATGGGTTCGGTGAAGCGGGCTTTGATCCCGAGATAGGCGGTTGACGCTCCGATGGCCACGGCCGCGATCGCCATGCCTTCGATGACGCGATAGGGATCTCTGCTCAGAATGAGGCGGTCTTTCGACGTCCCCGGTTCGCCTTCGGCCGCGTTGCAGACCACGGCTCGGGGATGGTGATCGGCGGCCGCACCCTTCCATTTGATCCCGGTAGGGAACCCGGCTCCGCCCCGGCCCCGAAGCCCGGATCGGCGGACGATCTCGATAACCGACGGGCCTCCCAATTCCAGTGCACGCTGCAACCCGATGCTCCCTCCCGCGGCCAAGTAGGCCGCCAGGTCCGGGATCGGATCGGGCGGAAGCACTCTTTGAGGGTTCCCATGGTCCATCCGGGGAACCTAGCGGCCATCAGTTGACCAGCCATGAGTTGATCGATCAGCCATCAGTTGATCAAAGGGGGCCTTCGTCGCTGCGCCGATCTGCCAACATGCCGGTGAGTTTGAAACCCGGCCGTTTCCGGTCGGAAAGGAGGTGATGGCATGGCACGCATGACCCGCTTGAACACTCCACTGGTGAGGGTTGGTGGTGAGCTTCGCCCGGCGTCGTGGGACGAGGCCCTGGCGGCGGCCGCCGCCGGGCTCGGTGGAGTCAAAGCCGCACATGGCGGCAACGCCTTGGGGATGTTCTCGTGCTCAAAAGCGACCAACGAGTTCAACTATCTGGCTCAGAAGTTTTGCCGCACGGTCCTGGGCACCAACAACATCGATAGCTGCAACCGCACTTGACATGCTCCTTCCGTCGCCGGTCTGGCGGCAGTGTTTGGAGCAGGCGGTGGTACTAGTTCCTTCGAGGAGATCGAGCACGCCAATGTGATCCTCCTCTGGGGTTCGAACGCGCGCGCCGCTCACCCGATCTTCTTCCATCACCTCCTGAAAGGGGTTCACAACGGAGCCCGGCTGTATTGCATCGATCCTCGACGAAGCGAGTCGGCTCGGTGGGCCGACGTCTGGCTTGGAATCGACGTCGGCTCCGACATCGCTCTGGCCAACGCAATGGCCAAGGTCATCATCGAGCGCGACCTCCACAACAGGGAATTCATCGACCGGGCCACGACTGGCTTCGAGGCATATGCCGCAACTGTCAACGAGTATTCGCTGGATCGTGCCGCCGAGATCACTGGGATTCCCGGAGACGTCATCGAGGAGATGGCGATCGCCTATGCGACGGCCGACATGGCTCAGATCTGCTGGACCCTCGGCATCACCGAGCATCACAACGCCACCGACAACGTGCTGGCGTTGATCAGCCTCGCTCTTCTAACGGGTCATGTCGGGCGTTACGGATCAGGGCTGGCGCCCCTCCGTGGGCAGAACAACGTCCAGGGCGGGGGAGATATGGGGGCGATACCCAACAAGCTCCCGGGCTTTCAGGACGTGGAGAACGATGCGATCCGCTCTCGCATAGAAGGGATCTGGGGACGGAGCATTCCCCCCAAACGCGGCTGGCACCTGACCCAGATGTTCGAGGCGATGGAGGCCGGAATGCTGCGCGGCCTCTATGTGATCGGGGAGAACCCGGCCGACTCCGAAGCCGACGTCAACCACGCTCGCAAGCTCCTCGCCGGCCTCGACTTCCTCGTCGTTCAGGACATATTCCTAACTCGTACTGCGGCGATGGCCGACGTCGTTTTCTCCTCCGCGGCGGATTGGTGTGAGTCTGAGGGGACAGTCACCAACAGCGAGCGTCGGGTGCAACGAGTACGCAAAGCTCTCGAACCACCGGGCGAAGCCCGCACCGACCTTTCGATCATCAACCATCTTGCTGGTGCCTTTGGCGGGGGTTGGGGCTACCCGAGCCCGCAAGAAGCGTGGAACGAGTTGCGCAAGGTCTCACCGATGCACGCCGGGATGAGCTACCCGCGCCTCGAGGCCATGGGGGGTATCCAATGGCCCTGCTGGGACGAGAGTCACCCGGGTGAGAAGTTCATCCATCACCGACTCTGGGAGGATCCCGTGGTTGGTGACCCGGCACCCTTCATCCCCACCGAATGGGTTGCTCCGGTCGATCGCCTCACCCACGACTATCCCTATCGCCTCACCACCGGCCGCTACCTCGATGACTTCAACACGGGAGTGCAGTCAGGGGGTTTCGACTCCCCGACCCGGATCGGCGGCATGCTCGACCTTTCCCCCGAAGACGCCAAACGGCTCGCGGTTGGAAACGGCGATCTGCTGCAAGTGTCGTCGCGGCGCGGGTCGATCCAGGTCCCGGTCCGGATCGATGAGAGCTTGCGCGGGGGGCTTGTCTTCATGAGCGTCCACTATGCCGAATCGGCCGACGTCAACCAGCTGACGATCGAGGCATGGGATCCGAAGTCGGGCACCGCCGAGTTCAAGGCGACGGCGGTGCGTCTCGAGAGAGTCGAGCCCGGAACAGCCGCGGAAGACATGATTGGCGAGAAGGTCGGGGTCTGAGTGGATCTGCGATTCATGGCCGCGGAGGCCACAACAGCCGAACGCGCAGTCGTCGAGCGGGCCGTAGCCGCTGGCGAGACGGTCGAGGTTCCCGGTCGCGTTGTGAGGGGCGGTCACGAGGCGCGCAGTCTTCGTCACCTGCTTCTTCCTGCTCTGGCAGCGTTGCAGTCGGAGATCGGATGGGTCACCCCCGGGGGGCTCAACGAGGTCTGCCGCCGTCTCGTGGTGCCCCCCGCCGAAGCATTCGGAGTTGCCTCCTTCTACGCCTTGATCTCCACGGAG
This sequence comes from Acidimicrobiia bacterium, assembly GCA_031389635.1. Taxonomy (GTDB): domain Bacteria; phylum Actinomycetota; class Acidimicrobiia; order Spongiisociales; family ZC4RG35; genus DATEEG01. The sequence continues at coordinate 14,344 of JANMST010000093.1, forward strand.
GAGCGACCTCCGATCGTCGTCCACGTCTGCGACGATGTGGCTTGCCGCCAATCCGGCGGCAGTGATCTTCTGTCCGATCTGTGGGACCGAGGAGATGTCGTCACCACCCCGTGCCTGGGCCTGTGCGACCGTCGCCCGGCGGCATTCGTCCAGCGAGCGGGCCGTCCGGATCTCACGATCGCCCCGGCCACCGTGGACAATCTCATCTCCGCGCTGGACGGCGCCGAAGTGCGTGATCACGTGACGTTCGTCCACTCCATGAATCTGCTGGCTCGCATCGGTGCTATCGACCCGGGTTCTTTGAACGACTACCGGTCCGCCGGTGGCTACCTGGCACTTTCTCGGGCGTTTGATCTTGGCGCCGCGGTGGTAGTCGACGAGATCAAGAAGTCGGGCCTCAAGGGGCGGGGCGGCGCGGCCTTCCCAACCGGAATCAAGTGGGAGGCAGTTGCCCGGGAGCCGGCTCCCCGGATCGTCGTCTGCAATGCCGACGAGTCCGAGCCCGGCACGTTCAAGGACCGCGTTGTGATGGAAGGCGACCCGTTCGCCCTAGTTGAAGCCATGACGATTGCCGCCTTTGCGGTAGGGGCAAGTCGCGGGTATTTGTACGTTCGTGGCGAGTATCCCGGGGCAACATCACGGATGATTGCTGCTGTCGAATCTGCCCGGGCGGCGGGTTTGCTCGGCGAGAGCATCCTCGGGTCGGATCTGTCGTTCGATATCGAGATCCGACGCGGGCAGGGCGCCTACATATGCGGCGAGGAGACGGCCCTGTTCAACTCGATCGAGGGGTTTCGGGGCGAGCCGCGCCAGAAGCCGCCGTACCCGGTTCAGTCAGGCCTTTTCAATCGCCCCACCGTCATCAACAACGTCGAAACGCTGATCAACGTCAATCGAATCGTCCTGGAAGGAGGGGAGGCGTTCGCTGCAATCGGCACGGTGGAGTCGAGTGGAACCCGGCTCTTCTGCCTCTCGGGCGATGTCGTTCGGCCCGGGGTTTACGAGGTTGAGTTCGGTGCGACCCTGGGCGACCTCATCGACCTGGCGGGCGGACCGGAAAGCGATCTGGCGTCGGTCCTCCTCGGGGGAGCAGCAGGTACCTTCGTCGGAGCCGAGCATCTCGACCTGCCCTTGACTTTCGAGGCCGCCCGGGCCGCCGGAATCTCTCTCGGGTCCGGGGTAGTCATGGTCTTCAACTCGACCCGCGACATGCACGACGTTGTTCGGCGGGTCGCCCGGTTTTTCCGAGACGAGAGTTGCGGTCAATGTGTTCCGTGCCGCGTCGGCACCGTGCGGGTGGAGGAGGCGGTGGCGCGGGCCAACGGTGGCGTCGATGTCGCCTTGATCGATGATCTCGATCGGGCGATGAAGGACGCCTCGATCTGCGGTCTCGGGCATACCGCCGCCTCGGTGGTTCGGTCGGCGATCAGTCGCGGATTGATATGACGACTGACGTCGCGCTCACCATCGACGATGTGGAGGTCGCGGTTCCTCAGGGCCTCACCCTGCTTGAGGCATGCCGGGCGATAGGGAAGGACCAACCCACGCTCTGCTACCTCGAGACCCTCACGCCGGTCAACGTATGCCGGGTGTGCGTCGTGGAGGTGGAGGGAAGCCGGACACTGGTGCCATCTTGCTCGCGAGAGGTTGAGGCGGGTATGTCGGTGCAGACCGACAGTGAGCGGGTCCGTCACTCCCGAAAGCTAGTGCTCGAGTTTCTGGCCTCGTCGTCCGACCTGTCGTTGGCAGGCGCCGAGGTCAAGGCATGGATCGACCGGTACGACGCCCGACCGGAGAGATTCGGACCCCCGGGGGGACCGTTCATCGATCGCGACCACCGTCATCCGGGTCACCATGATCGGGTCGACGGTGCCGCTGCCGAGACCGTTCACCAACCGGTGAAGATCGACAACTCTCTCTACGTGCGCGACTACTCCAAGTGCATCCTTTGCTACAAGTGCGTCGAAGCCTGCGGCGACGACGCCCAGAACACCTTCGCCATTTCCGTGGCGGGGCGCGGGTTCGACGCCCGGATCTCGACCGAGTTCGACGTCGACCTGCCTCAGGGGGCCTGTGTCTTCTGTGGCAACTGCATCGGGGTATGCCCGACCGGGGCATTGATGTTCCGCTCAGAGCACGAGTTGAGAGAGGCCGAGATGTGGGAAGAGGAGCGGCAAACCGTCACCCGCACGATCTGCTCGTTCTGCGGCGTCGGCTGCAACCTTGACCTCCACGTCCAGGACAACCGCATCGTCAAGGTCACCTCGCCCATCGGCCACTCGATCACGAGCGGCCACCTCTGCATCAAGGGCCGGTTCGGTTACGAGTACGTCCAGGAACTCGGCGACCTTGGGACCACCCCCATCGACGAAGTCCTAGCGAGGGCACGAACCCCCCTGGAACCGCGAACCTAAAGGTTATAGGCCGCGGTTTCAGCGGCGGATCGCCTTCAGATTCGACATCAGGGTTCCGGATCTACCCTCCCGCGGGTGCCGAGCGCCCGTTTCGACGATCTCCGCCCTCGTCGGCGCCGCAGTTTTGTCCTTGGCGAGATCGAGAGGGTTCTCGAAGCCCGCGAGATCGGCGAGGTCGTCGGTGTCCTCGCCGAGGCTGAGCGGGAGGTAGCCCGGGGACGATGGGTGGCCGGCTTCGTCGCCTATGAAGCCGCCCCCGCCTTCGATCCGGTGATGAGAGTCTTCGATCGCATCGTTTCGGAGTTGCCGCTGGCCTGGTTCGCGGTGTCCCGCACGCGCCGGCAGGCCGGGTCGCTCCGAGGTGATCCGTACACGCTCAAGCCCTGGGCCAGCAGGCTCACGAAGGACGACTACCACCACTCGGTGGATCACATCCGTCAACGGATCCGGGCCGGCGACACCTATCAGGTCAACTTCACCTTCCGCCTCGAAGCCGCGTTCGGAGGATCGGCCGAGGCTTTCTACCGCGACCTGGTCAACGCCCAGGCGTGCGGTTACGGCGCCTTGGTCGACACCGGCCGGTGGGTCATCGCTTCAGCTTCACCGGAGTTGTTTTTCGAATGGCGCCATGGGCGGATCGTCTCCAAGCCGATGAAAGGAACCCGGCGACGCGGCCTCATGGTCACCGATGACGAGCAGGAGCGCGCACACCTCGAGTCCTCCGAGAAGGATCGAGCCGAGAACTTGATGATTGTCGACATGGTTCGCAATGACCTCGGCCGGATATCCCGCGTCGGGACGGTGAAGGTCCCGGCCTTGTTCACCACCGAGAAGTACGACACTGTTTGGCAACTGACCTCGACGGTTGAAGCCGAGCCGCTCGGCGGTACATCGTTGACGGAAATCTTTGGAGCCCTTTTCCCATGCGCGTCGATCACCGGTGCTCCCAAAGTGTCGACGATGGGCATCATCCAGCAACTCGAGACCGATCGTCGAGGGGTCTATTGCGGGGCAGTCGGTTTCGGGGGTCCCGGTCCCGGAGGAGAGCCGGAATGGGCCTTTAACGTCGCCATCAGAACCGTGGTGATCGATCGAGTGACCTCCTCGGCGACCTATGGCACCGGGGGAGGGATCACGTATGACTCGACCACCGCCGGCGAGTACAGCGAAGCCCTTCTCAAAGCAGAAGTGCTGGCCCGACGGAGTGCATCGTTCGACCTCATCGAGACGATTCGGTGGTCACTCGATGAGGGCTTCTGGCTGCTCGACCGACACTTCGACCGCCTGATCGACTCGGCTCGATACTTCGACATCCCCCTCGACCCTGCGGAGATCCGGGCTGCTCTGCGGGCGGCGGTAGCCGGTCGCTCCGGTCCTCTGCGCGTCAGGTTGACCGTCAGCCGACCGGGAACCATCTCCGTCGAGACCGGCGAGATGCCGGTGCCGGCGACCGTTGTGGCGGCGGTCGATTCGAAGCCGGTCGACCCTTCCGACGTCTTCTTGTATCACAAGACCAGCAATCGCACCGTGTACGACGAAGCCAGGGCCCGTTCTTCCGAGAAGGTCGATGACGTAATCCTCGTCAACCCGTCGGGTGAGGTGACCGAGACCACGATCGGCAATCTGGGGGTTGAGATCGACGGAATCTGGTGGACCCCACCCATACCTGCCGGGCTCCTACCGGGGAGCTACCGGGCTGAATTGATCGCCAGCGGCCGACTGAGTGAGCGGCCGATCACGATTCCCGCGCTAAAGGGCGCCTCTCGCCTTGCCCGGGTCAATGCTTTGCGCGGGTGGGAGCCGATCGAGCTCGGTTAGACCTGCTGACGAACAAGGAGATCAATCGTGAACTGGACTCTGGAAGTAGTCGTCGTTCCTGTGACGGATGTAGAACGGGCCAAGTCGTTCTACGCCGACCAGCTGGGCTTCAATGTTGATCACGACACCAAGGTGAGTGATGAAATGCGTTTCGTCCAGCTCACCCCTCCCGGATCGGGTTGTTCGATCGTTGTGGGAAAGGGCATTACGGATATGCAGCCGGGTTCGATCAAAGGCCTTCAGCTCGTCGTCTCCGACATCGTCGCGGCCCATGCCCAACTCGTCGAACGGGGTGTTGAGGCCGGTGACGTGCAGGTGTTCGACGGTGACTTGAGCCGGCTGACTCGGGGAGGAACGGCCCTCGACAATGTCGGCTTCGTCTTCTTCAACGATCCCGACGGCAACGGCTGGGCCCTGCAGCAGATTTCGGCCCGCGGATAGGGGCCCGCGCTCAGGCGTACTCGGCGATGAGGTCCCGCAGACTTCCGATCCGATCGAGCACCTCCGCCGGCTCTCGCTGCGGCAGGTTGAAGACGATCCGGTCGATGCCGAGCTCGATCAGGTGCTCGATGTTCTCCCTGGCCCCTTTGACTCCGTAGGCCGTGATGTTGAATCGGGACGGGTCCCTCCCGGCGGCCTCGACAGCTTTGCGAACAATTGCCAGATTTCCATCGAGGTCGTGTCGGGTGCCCAGGGGCATCCAGCCATCGCAGAACTTGACCATGTCGGCGATCGTCTTAGGCCCGGCGGCGCCACCCATGATGATGGGAGGGTGGGGTTTCTGAACCGGCTTGGGCCACGCCCACGATGGCTCGAGGTGCAGCAACTCACCGTCGTAGGACGCAACCTCGTCGGTCCACAGCGATTTCATCATGAGAATCTTCTCGCGCAGGACAACTCGTCTTTGTTTGTAGGCGACCCCGTGCGATGCCAGTTCCTCTTTGTTCCATCCGTACCCGATTCCGAAGATGACCCGGCCACCGGAGAGGTGGTCGAGGCTGGCCACCTCCTTGGCGAGCCAGATCGGGTCGCGCTGAGCGACCAGAGTTATCCCGGTCCCCAGCTTCAAACGGGTGGTCGTGGCCGCCACCGCTCCCAAGGCCACGAAAGGATCAAGCGATCGCCAGTACCACTCCGGGAGTGGAGGAGCGTCGGCAACTCCCCCCCAGGGCGTCGCCCGCGAGGTCGGTATGTGGGAATGCTCCGGAAAGAACAGCGATTCAAAACCAGCCTGCTCGGCCGCCCGTCCCGCCTCCACTGGTTGCAAGGTGGTGTCGCTGGGAAAAATGAAGAGCCCGAAGTTCATGACACGACGGTACCCCGTCTGGCGTCTGGCCTCTGGCGTCCGCCCATACTGTGCCTCGTGGAAACCATCCGAAACGAGATCGCCACCACCGGCCCGATTCCGTTCGACCGGTTCATGGAACTCTCTCTGTACGGGCCCGGTGGCTTCTTCTCCGGCGACACTCTTCGATCGCAGAAGAGCGGCGACTTCCTGACCAGCCCGGAGGTCAGCCCACTCTTCGGACAAACGATCTCCCACTTTGTCGAGTCGGAGTACGAACGAATCGGCGACCCATTCATCGTGGTCGAAGTCGGAGCGGGCTCGGGTTCTCTGCTTGGCCCGCTAATCGAAGCCAAACGCTTCGACGCCAAACCCCTGGAAGCTTGGGCGGTGGATGTCTCGCCGGCAGCTCGGCTCGCCCTGGCCCGGCTTCTGAAGCCGGACCGCGTCGTGAGTGACCTGACCGACGTCCCGGATCCGATCCGCGGGGTCGTCATTGCCAACGAGTTGATAGACAACCTCCCGATGGCCATCGCCCAACTCACTGAAGAAGGATGGCGGGAGAGGTGGGTGGGGAGCGATGGCGACCGTTTTGCCTTCGTCGATGCTGCCCCTCGTTCGGAGGTGAAGAGGTGGCTGGACCGGTTTGCCGGGCCGGTCGAACCGGGTGGGTGGGTCGAGGTCCAGTTGCAGGCCCAGGCGTGGGTGCATGGAGTCCTGTCCAGGATCTCGGCCGGATCGCTTTTGGTAATCGACTACGGCGATACCGCCGAGGACCTCGCTCCCCGCCGGAGAGACGGGACGCTTCGAACCTATCGCTCTCACCATCTCGGACCGCATCCTCTTGATGAGCCGGGCGCGACCGACATCACGGCTGACGTCAATTTCTCGGCCCTCGTCGCAGCGGCCGAATCCCTCGGGGCCGCGGTCGAGCTCCTTCGACAGGACGACTTCCTCTCTGCGTGGGGGCTCCGGGAGCGACTCTCGCTATATCGGCGAAGGGAATTGGAACTAGCCCGCGCCGGTCCCGAGATCGATCGCCTCCGAGAGAGATCGAGGAGAACTGAGGCGGAAACCCTGCTGCATCCCCGAGGGCTGGGTGACTTCCGGGTGATGGTGTCCAGGGTCGGATCCGGAGTGACTAGTCAGGTGGATCCTCTTATACAGGCTTTGCATGAAGCGTGAGATTTGGCTGTTTCTGAAGGCAAAACTCGCCTATCGTTACGCTCGCCTCGCAGGGAGGTATGCCAGGAGAGGCATGGTTGTGGGGATCGCCAAGATCGGAGGGATGATGCAAAAACGAAAGAGTAGGCAGCGCGTCTTCAGCGTTGCTGTTGCCTTTCTTATGTTGGTTACGAGCGCCTCAGCGGTAGCTCAGCAAACACCACTTCAGGTACCCAGTGATGGGGTCAACGGCTTCGACCGTGGACCACGCACTTACATCGTCATGATGTCCGAGGAGCCGGCCGGGGCATACCGCGGCGGAACCGCTGGTTTCGCAGCGACCAGGCCAGCGGCAGGCACGAGAATCGACGTGAACGCTCCACATGTGCGCGCTTATCGCGACCATCTCCGCGTGCGGCACGACGCAGCTCTGGCCTCCGTCGGTGGTGCCAGCAAGATTTACGACTACGGAGTGGCCTTCAACGGGTTTGCTGCCGTACTGACAGGGGCTCAGGCCGCTCTGTTGTCCCGCAACCCGGACGTGGTGGCGATCTTCGAAAACGAGAAGCAAAAACTCGACACCATGAGCACCCCCGACTTTCTCGGTCTCTCGGATCGGGGCGGTGCGTGGGAGCAGAGATTCCTGGGCGACGCCATGGTCATCGGCGTTGTCGACTCCGGGATTCGCCCGGAGAGCCCGTCCTTTGCCGAGACTTCGGCTGCACTTCCCGATGGCACCGGTTCGTTCACGTTCGGCGCCTTTGGCCCATTCCGTGGGATCTGCGAGACAGGTGAGCTGTTCGACGCCGACGACTGCAGCAACAAGCTTCTCGGGGCACGCTTCTACCACGCCGGTTTTGGAACGGCTGCCGAGCTCAAGGCAACTCTCCCCTACGAGTACCTTTCGCCTCTCGATGTCGACGGACACGGAACTCACACCGCCAGCACGGCCGGTGGTAACTGGGGTATCCCCGTCGAGGTCAATGGCGGGATCATCGGTCGCATCAGCGGCATGGCGCCTCGAGCCCGGATTGCTGCCTACAAGGCTTGCTGGGGCTTCGGCGAAGACACTGCGGCCGGTTGCTTCAACGTCGACACCGTCGCCGCCATCGATCAGGCTGTAGCTGACGGCGTTGACGTCATCAACTACTCGATCAGTGGATCCAGCGACGACTTCCTCGATCCGGTCGAAGTCGCCTTCCTGTTTGCGGCCGATGCCGGGGTGTTCGTGGCGGCTTCTGCCGGCAACGACGGTCCGGGCGCATCAACCGCCAACCATCCCAGCCCCTGGCTGACGACGGTGGCGGCCGGAACCCATGACCGGGTCTTCACAGCCAATCTGACGCTGGGGAACGGAGCGGTCTACACGGGAGCCTCGCTGCAACCGTCCGGAACGCCGTCTTTGCCCATGGTCTATTCGGGTTCCATCCCCGCGGCCGGCGTGACCGTGGCCGATGCCGCGTTGTGCTTCCCCGGATCGATCGACCCGGCCCAGGCGGCGGGGAAGATGGTTGTCTGCGATCGCGGTGTCAGCCCCAGGGTTGAGAAGAGCCAGGTTGTCGCAGACGCCGGTGGCTTGGCGATGGTTCTCGTCAACGTCACCCCCAACACCGTCAACGCCGACATCCATGCGGTGCCGACGATCCACGTCGACAACGTTGCCGGGGCTGCCATCAAGGTCTACGTGGCGGGTGCCAGCCCGACAGGTTCGCTGTCTCCCGGTGTTCAGGGAATCGATCCAAATGCGCCGGCAGTGGCCGACTTCTCCTCACGGGGACCGACCACCGGTGACATCCTCAAGCCAGACATCACCGCACCTGGAGTCGACGTCCTAGCGTCCTACTCACCGGATCATGGCGGGCACTCCTTCGACTTCCTTTCCGGAACGTCGATGGCAAGCCCACATATCGCCGGAATCGCCGCCGTGATCATGTCGGCTCACCGCGACTGGAGCCCGGCCATGGTCAGGTCGTCGCTGATGACGACCGCCGCTGACATTCGGCGGTTCGGGCCTTTCGATGAGGGATCGGGACAAGTCACACCCAATTCGGCCTTGCGGCCGGGCCTGGTTTATGACGCCGGCTTCAACGATTACCTGGGCTTCCTGTGCGGAACAGGTCAACTCGACATTCCCGACTGCTCTTTGGTCGAGATCGATCCGAGCGACCTGAACACTCCGAACATCTCGATCGGCGAGCTCGCCGGGAGCCAGACCGTCACCCGGACAGTCACCAACGTTGGAGCTACCGCCACCTTCACCGCCAAGGTTGCGGCGCCTCAGGGCGTCACGGTGACCGTTTCGCCGACTTCGTTTGCAATTCCGTCGGGTCAGAGCCGGACGTTCACAGTGTCCTTCACACGCACGACTGCCGCTCTCGGGCAGTTCGCGTTTGGATCGCTGACCTGGTCAGCCGGACAGCTACGAGTTCGGAGCGTGCTCGCGGTTCGGCCAGTTCAGCTGGCTGCGCCTGGTGAGGTCTTTGGCACCGGTACCGCCGGTTCGGTCGCGTACGACGTTGCCTTCGGTTACACCGGGGCGTTCACGGCAGCTCCCCACGGTCTTGTGGCACCAAGCACAATCGCCGGCACCGTTGTTGATGACCCTGCCAACGACATCAATACGGCGTTGGGAAGTGGAGTGGGCATAACCACCCACCTCGTGAGCATCCCGGCCGGAACTGCTCTGGCTCGCTTCTCACTGTTCGATGAGTTCACCGACGGTGCCGACGACCTCGACCTGTTTGTATTCGGTCCTGGTCCTGGCTTCCCCTTTGCGGGAGGCAGTGGCACCGCCACCTCGAACGAACAGGTAGACCTGATGTCGCCTGCAGCCGGGGACTACCTCGTTGTAGTCCACGGGTTTGATACAGACGGACCGGACTCGAACTACACACTGTTCGATTGGCTCGTCTCCAGCACGCCCACCGACGGATCCGGTGCCACCGATCTCACGATCACGGCACCGGGTGTAGCGGTCCTCGGCAGTTCTGGCACTGTCACCGTCAATTGGGACGGACTGGCGGCTGATCAGAAGTACCTGGGAGGTGTTTCGTACAACGACGGGACTGGACAGATCGGGTTCACCACCGTCACCGTTAACACCGACTAGCGGTTTAGGGTTTGGGGGAGGGCTTCTGCCCTCCCCCAAATTTTCAAACCCAAACGGGAAGGAAGCCGAGATGCGGCGGCATCACCCGACCAGGAGCCTTGCTTTTAGCCTGGTCTTTCTGGTCGCTTGTGGTGGTGGCGAGCCCGGTTCGCTTCCTGAGGCCACGAGTTCAACCCCAACCTCTGGCGTTTCCCAGGCGGGCCAGGTCACAACCACCACGGCCAAGCCTCAACTCACGAGCGAGAGTCTTCCGGCCACGACGGCGACCTCCGCCGGGACCGACGCCACCACCACGACAACGGAGCCAACTACGAGCACAACCTCAGAGCCTGGTGGAGTCGTTCAGGTGCCGGAATCAATGCTGAGCCTGGTGATCGAGGATGCTGCCAGCCGCCAGAATGTCGGTGTGGTCGCCGTCACGGTGGTGTCGGGCCAGCCCGTCGATTGGTCGGATGGATCACTCGGATGCCCGGAGCCAGGCAAGTCTTACACCCAGGTGCTCACGCCCGGATTTCTAGTCCTCGTTGATGCCGGAGGCGTGACGCTCGAATACCACCTGAATCAGCAGGGCGCCTTCAAGCAGTGCTCCGGTGGTGTCTACCACCCGCCTTCGGACTACTGAGTCAGCGCTTTCTGTCCCCCTGCTTGCGGGGGGACCGATCGCCGCTTGGGGCGATCGAGGGGGGTGCGCGAACTCGCGACGCATTCCCTCCTTACAGCGCCGCCGGCTCGTCTCGATTCCTCTCCAGACGAACCCGCTCGGTCCTGATGGTTCGCCTGCGGTGGGGTCACTGATCACCCCCCTCGCCAGGCCTGACGGCCGTGCGGTCCCCCCGCAAGCGGGGGGACAGGGGATGGATTAGGTCGGGCCCCTCGGTACCATTCTTTTCATAGTGACAAACAACCTCAAAACCGTCGGACTGCTGGCGCTTCTGACCGCTTTGGTGTGGTCTCTCGGCTACACCTTCGGAGGAGCAAATGGCTTCTGGATCGGTCTGATCTTCGCTGGTGTCCTCAACTTCGTCGCCTACTTCTTCTCCGACAAGATGGCCCTGGCCGCGTCCCGTGCGAAGCCGGTCGAAGAGCATGAACTGCCACAGGTGTACTCAATAGTTCGCAACCTGGCCGCTCGGGCGGATATACCGATGCCCAGGATCTACTCGATCGACTCCCCCCAACCGAATGCATTTGCGACCGGCCGCAGCCCCAAGCATGCCGCGGTGGCGGTGACGACCGGGCTCCTCCAGTCCATGAACAACGACGAACTGGAGGGCGTGCTCGCCCACGAGCTGTCTCATGTGCAGAACCGTGACATCCTGATCAGTTCGGTCGCGGCCATGCTGGCCGCCGCTCTCAGCATCTTCGCTCGCATGGCCATCTTCATGGGCGGCGGGCGTGACAATCGCAACAATCCCCTTGCCGCTATCGCCGGCTTGCTGTCGTTGATCATCGCCCCGATCGCGGCGATGGTGATCCGGATGGCCATCTCCCGGTCGCGCGAGTACCAGGCCGACGTTTCCGGAGCCACTCTGACCGGGCGGCCGATCGCCCTGGCTTCGGCCCTCGCCAAGCTCGGTGCGGGCACCGCCCGGATACCGATGCAGGTCAACCCGGCGGTCAGCCAGCTGTTCATCGAGGATCCGCTGAAGGCCTTCGGTCGCCGCGGACCCGGTGGCCGAGCAATGATGAAGCTGTTCTCGACCCACCCTCCGATCGAGGAGCGGATCGAGCGCCTGCAGCAGATGGCCAGCGGCACCCGTTGAACCCGCTCTCGACCGAGACCGGCCTGCTTATCGCGGCAGCAGTACCGGTGGCGGTCATCGGCTGGGCCGTTCTCTTCTCCGTCGAGGCGGCCCGCAGGGGTCCGGCCTGGTCCTATGGCCACCTCGGCATTGTCTCCAACGTCCTCAAGCCGGCTCTTGCCCTCGGCATCGTGGCGATTCTCGTAGTCCGACCGACGTGGGTCGGCTTGGGAGTCGCCTACCCGCTCGCGGTCGGTTTGTTCATGGTTGTCACACGACGTCGCCAACTGGCGGCGCTCGGCCGGGACATGGGATTCGGAGACATTCGGGCAGAGCTGAGGGAGGCGGTTCTGTCGCGCCTGCGCCGCGGTTTGATCGTCGTTGGAGCCCTGTCGCTGGTTGTCGGGTCGCTGTTGGCCAGAATCGGCGTGGTTCAGGGATGGGTGCTAGGCACTTTGGCTCCCATCGCCGGCTTCGCGTTGCTCCGATCGAAAACGGGCCAGGTTGGGTCGGCCCAACCCCCGTCGCTATGATTCCGCGGCCCTGAGCCATCTTGTGGCGTCGCACCTGATTCGACGAGATTGATTTGGGCCAGATGGTTGGGATTTTGCCGGGATGCCCGAGCGGCCAAAGGGAGCAGACTGTAAATCTGCCGGCAATGCCTTCGGAGGTTCAAATCCTTCTCCCGGCACCAATACAACTCGCCCCCTTAGCTCAGCAGGCAGAGCGCCTCCATGGTAAGGAGGAGGTCTGCGGTTCGATTCCGCAAGGGGGCTCCAGCACCGAGCTTTGCTCGGTGCGGTTTGAGGTTTGAGGTCTGAGGTTCCAACCTCGAACTTCGAACTTCAAACCGCGCAGCCGGCTGCCGGCTGCGCAAGCGAGGCGGCGTAGCTCAGTCGGTGAGAGCGCTCGACTCATAATCGAGAGGTCGGCAGTTCGAGTCTGCCCGCCGCTACAAAGGAAACGCGCAGCCCTTTGTCCCCTCACCGAAGGTGGGGGGAAGTCAAGGTTCTTCACACCGACGGCATAATCGAGAGCATGACGGCGTGAAGAACTTTGAAGGTACCGCTGGTAAGCGAAGCGAACCAGGGGTAGGGGGCTGGTAGAACTGACGAGTGGACGGCAAGGAGAGGTATTTCCCATGGGTAAGGCGAAGTTTGAGCGGACGAAGCCGCATGTGAATGTGGGGACGATGGGTCATATTGATCATGGGAAGACGACGTTGACGGCGGCGATTACGAAGGTGTTGTCGGAGCGGGTGCCGGG
>JANMST010000094.1:0-2672 GCA_031389635.1 Acidimicrobiia bacterium
AACGCGCGGGCCGGCGATTGTCGCAGAACTATTTACAGGCTCAGCCGCTATCATCGGCACGAATTGCTCGCGGAAGAATTTCCCCAGCAGGGCTCATTTGCCCTTCCCGTAAAGTCGATTTCGATTAAGATTACTCGGCAACGCGGCTTATGGCACGTTTGCCGAAGTCGCCAAGCTGACACAGCTTGCAAGGGTGGATGCCCCTTTCGATCCGCCCTTTTTTGTTACCCGTGGTCTGGTGCGCTCGGCGTATCGACCCAACTAGCTCGCAGCGCCAGCGACGAATGTTGGCTTCCGGCCGCCGTTGATCGCGCGATGGGCTAGTGACGTAAACGTAGGTGAGTTATGGATCTGACGAAAGTTCGCAACATCGGTATCTCCGCCCACATCGATTCGGGCAAAACCACGCTCAGCGAGCGCATCCTGTTCTACACGGGCCGCATCCACAAGATGGAAGAAGTCAAAGGCGACGGCGACGGCGCTACCATGGACTTCATGGAGTTGGAAAAGGAACGCGGCATCACGATCACTAGTGCCGCGACGAGCGTGCATTGGAACGACCACGACATCAACCTGATCGATACGCCGGGCCACGTGGATTTCACGGTCGAAGTGGAGCGCAGCCTCCGGGTTCTCGACGGGGCCGTAGCGGTCTTCGATGGCGTCGCCGGGGTCGAGCCCCAGTCCGAGACCGTCTGGCGCCAGGCCGACCGTTACAAGGTTCCCCGTATTTGCTTCATCAACAAACTCGACCGCACCGGGGCCGACTTCTACGCCGACGTCCAATCGATCGTCGACCGCCTGCAGGCCAATCCCCTCGTCCTCCAGATCCCGATCGGTCGCGAGGCCGACTTCATGGGCGTGATCGACCTCATCGAGATGAAGGCTCATCTCTGGAGGGGCGACGACGGCAGGGTCTGGGACACGGTCGACATCCCAGCGGACATGCTCGGCAAGGCCAACGAGGCGCGGGGGAAGATGCTTGAAGTCGCCGCCGAGGCGGACGAAAAGCTGCTCGAGAAGTACCTGGAAGATCTGGAGATCACTCCCGACGAGATTCGCCACGCGGTCAGGGCGGGGACCATCGAACAGATCTTTGTGCCCGTTCTGTGCGGTTCGGCTTTCAAGAACAAGGGCGTGCAGCCCTTGCTCGACGCCGTTCTCGCCTACCTTCCCAGCCCGGCCGAACTCGAGCCGGTCACCGGTTTCAAACCCGGCGCCGAGGATGTCGAGATCAGCCGGGAGCCGAGCGATACCGAGCCGTTTGCGGCCCTGGCGTTCAAGATCATGACCGACCCCCACGTCGGCAAGCTCACCTATTTCCGGGTCTACGCCGGCAGCCTCAAGAAAGGCGACACCGTCCTCAACACCTCGACCGGCAAGAAGGAGCGGTTCGGCCGCCTGCTGCGGATGCATGCCAACCATCGCGAGGACATCGATGCGGTCTTCACGGGCGACATCGTCGCCGGAGTCGGCCTTAAGAACACCACTACCGGCGACACCCTGTGCGATCCCAGCCATCCGATTCAGCTCGAATCGATGACCTTCCCGGCCCCGGTCATCCAGGTTGCCATCGAACCCAAGACCAAGACCGACGAGGAAAAGCTCGCCGAGGCGCTCCATCGCCTCTACGAGGAGGATCCCACCTTCCTGGTCAGAACCGACGAGGAGACCGGCCAAACCATCATCGCCGGCATGGGCGAACTCCATCTCGAGATCAAGGTCGATCGCCTGCTTCGCGAGTTCAAGGTCGGGGCCAACGTCGGCAAGCCTCAGGTCGCCTATCGGGAAACCATCAAGGGACCTGTCTCCAAAGTCGAGGGCAAGTACATCCGCCAGTCCGGCGGCAAGGGCCAATACGGCCACGTCATCATCAGCCTGGAATCGACCGGGCCTGGTGGCGGCTACGAGTTCGTCGACAAGGTCACCGGTGGGCGGATTCCCCGGGAGTACATCCCGGCAGTCGACGAGGGAATCGAACAGGCCCTCGAGAACGGGATCCTGGCCGGTTTCCCGGTCGTGGACGTCCGGGCGATCCTGCTCGACGGCACCTACCACGACGTCGACTCCTCGGAGATGGCTTTCAAGATCGCTGGTTCGATGGCAGTTCAGAACGCCGCCAAGCAGGCCGGCCTCAAGCTCCTCGAACCGGTCATGGAGGTCGAGGTCATCACCCCTGACGAGTACATGGGGTCGGTGGTCGGCGACCTCTCGTCACGGCGCGGCAAAGTGGGCGAGATGGGTCAACGCGGCAACGCCCGCACCATCCGTGCTCAGGTCCCCCTGGGCGAAATGTTTGGTTACGCAACCGATCTGCGGTCACTCACCCAGGGTCGGGCCTCATACACAATGCAGTTCAACTCTTATCAGGACATGCCTAACAGCATCGCCGAAGAAGTCATCGCTACGAGGAAGGGATCATGATCCCAACAGTCGGAAGGCGGAAGTCAAGGTTCTTTGCGCCGACGGACCTTTTGATGCGCATGACGGCGCAAAGAATCTTGAAGTCGGAAGACGTCAGTCGGAATCGGAGGAGAGGTATTTCCCATGGGTAAGGCGAAGTTTGAGCGGACGAAGCCGCATGTGAATGTGGGGACGATGGGTCATATTGATCATGGGAAGACGACGTTGACGGCGGCGATTACGAAGGTGTTGTCGGAGCGGGTGCCGGG
>JANMST010000160.1:0-3602 GCA_031389635.1 Acidimicrobiia bacterium
ACGACCCTCCCGACCGGGAGGGTTTTTCATTCCCCGAGCCAAGCTCAATAGCCAACGACAAGAACCATCCGCCCGCAAGCGAGGAATCCCATGACCAAGATGACCGGAGCCCAGGCCCTCATCACCTCCCTCGAGAACGAAGGAGTAGACATCGTCTTTGGTGTACCGGGAGGGGCGATCCTCCCTGCCTACGACCCCCTGCTCGACTCCCCGATCCGACACATCCTGGCGCGCCATGAGCAAGGGGCGGGACACATGGCCGAGGGTTACGCCTGGGCCACCGGACGGGTCGGAGTCTGCATCGCCACCTCGGGGCCCGGTGCCACCAACCTGGTCACCCCGCTCGCTGATGCCCTCATGGACTCCGTTCCCCTGGTCGCCATCACCGGGCAGGTCCCGACAACTTCGGTCGGCAACGATGCCTTCCAGGAGGCGTACACGACGGGAATCACGATGCCGGCGACCAAGCACAACTACTTCGTCACCGATCCCAGCGAGATTGCCGACACGATCCACGAGGCCTTTCACATCGCCTCGACGGGTCGTCCCGGCCCGGTCCTGGTGGACCTTCCCAAGGACATCCTCAACCAGACCTTGACCTGGAAGGACCCCAAGGCACTCAACATGCCCGGCTACAAGCCGACCGTCGACGGCCATCCGAGAAGGATCAAGGAAGCCGTCGAGTTGATCGCCCACTCCAAACGGCCGGTGCTCTATATCGGTGGCGGCGTCATCAAAGCCAACGGGTCCAAGGAGTTGCGGAGACTTGCCGAACTCACCGGAGCCCCTGTCAGCACCACCCTGATGGGTCGAGGTGCATTCCCCGACTCTCATCCTTTGGCGATGGGGATGCCCGGGATGCATGGCACCTACACGTCGATCACCGCTATCCAGAAAGCGGATCTTCTGATCTCGATCGGCGTCCGCTTCGACGACCGGGTCACCGGCAACCCGAAGTTCTTCGCCCCCCACGCCAAGGTGATTCACGTCGATGTCGACCCGGCCGAGATCGGCAAGGTGCGGGTGGCCGATGTGCCGATCGTGGGCGATGCGCGCCGGGTAATGGAGCAGATGATCGAAGCCTGGGGCGAGCGCGATGTTCCGGACCGCACTGCCTGGCTCGACACCATTCGCCGCTGGCAACAGGAATACCCGCTTCGTTACGACCAGGAGCCCGACGGACCGATCAAGCCGCAATTCGTAGTCGAAGAGCTGTACCGGTTGACCGGGGGCGACGCCACCATGGTGGCCGGCGTGGGCCAGCACCAGATGTGGACCAGCCAGTTCTGGAAGTTCGAGCGGCCCCGTCGCTGGATCAACTCGGGCGGACTGGGAACGATGGGCTTTGCGGTTCCCGCCGCCATAGGGGCCAAG
Organism: Acidimicrobiia bacterium; assembly: GCA_031389635.1. Taxonomy (GTDB): domain Bacteria; phylum Actinomycetota; class Acidimicrobiia; order Spongiisociales; family ZC4RG35; genus DATEEG01. Next base: position 1,375 of record JANMST010000160.1, read on the forward strand.
GCCGGGATGCCCGATGACCTGATCTTCGCCATCGACGGCGACGGCTGTTTTCAGATGACGTTCAACGAGTTGGTCACCGCCGCAGTGGAGAAGATCCCCGTGAAGATCGCCGTCTTCAACAACGGCGTCCACGGGATGGTGACCCAGTGGCAGCGGCTGTTCTACGGCGGCCGCTTCTCGGGAACGATCCTGGGAGACGTAATCGACTACCCCAAGTTGGCGGAGGCGATGGGTTGCGCGGGGTTTCGAGCCGAGACCCCGGACGAAGTCGGCCCGACGCTGGAGAAGGCCCTGGCGATCGACGACCGCCCTGTAGTCGTCGAGATGGTGGTCGATCGCGAGGAGATGGTCTTCCCGATGGTCCCCGCCGGTGGCTCCAACGACGAAGTGATCCTGGGCCCCTCAGAAAGAGTGATAAGCCCGGCGAGTGACCTGCCATGAATCGTCGCTTCGCTCCTCAAGACGCTAGACGCCAGACGCCAGACGCCAGCCAATCCCGCGTTCTGTCTTGCGTCTGGCGTCTTGCGTCTAGCGTCCCGTCTCATCCTCCACGGTGGACCTGCGCGTGAACCACACTCTTTCCGTCATTGTCGAGGACAAGCCGGGGGTTTTGGCCCGGGTCTCTTCGCTGCTGGCCCGCCGTGGATTCAACATCCACTCCCTCGCGGTGGGACCCTCCCATGAAGACGGCATGTCGAGAATGACCATCGTGGTCGACGCCCCGGAGGTCGAGCAGGTGAAGAAGCAGCTTCACAAGCTCATCAACGTGGTGAAGATCTCCGAATTCGACCCGGCGTTTTCGATCGAGCGCGAGATCATGCTCGTGCGCGTCGCCGGTGGCCCCGGCAAACGCGGAGAGATCCTCGAGATTGCTTCGATTTTCGACGCCATTGCGGTCGATGTAGGCGCCAACTCGATCAGTTTCCAGATCACCGGCGATCCCCGTAAGGTCAACGACTTCCTCGAACTGGTGCGCCCCTATGGGCTCGTCGAGATGGTCAAGTCGGGACGGGTGGCACTGGCGCGAGAACCGAAAGGACGCCCGGCCAAGCTGCGGGCCGTCACCTGAGTCATCGGAGGGCATGAAGGCAATGGCAACGATCTACTACGAGAAGGATGCCGATCCGGCACTGATCAAGGACCGCAGGGTCGCTGTGATCGGGTACGGCAGCCAGGGCCACGCCCACGCCCTCAACATGAAGGAGTCCGGTATCAACGTCGTGGTCGGATTGAAAGAGGGCTCCAGCTCCAAGGCGAAAGCCGAGGCCGAAGGTCTGACGGTCATGACGCCGGCCGAAGCAGCCCGCTGGGCCAACGTCGTGATGCTGCTCGTGCCCGATCAGCACATGGGCGACCTTTACCTAACCGATATCGCCCCCAATCTCGACCGCGACGACGCCCTCCTCTTTGCTCATGGGTTCAACATCCACTTCGAGGCAATCGAACCGCCGGGCGACGTCGACGTGCTCATGGTGGCCCCCAAAGGACCGGGACATCTGGTGAGGCGGACTTTCACCGAAGGCTCCGGGGTGCCATGTCTTCTGGCAGTGCATCAGGATGCCACCGGCAAGGCCAGCGAACTCGGCCTGTCCTACGCCTGGGGCATCGGCGGAACCCGGGCCGGAGTGCTGCTTACGACTTTCAAGGAGGAGACGGAAACGGACCTGTTCGGCGAGCAGGTGATCCTCTGCGGCGGCCTCTCGCAACTAGTCAAGAACGCCTATGAGACCTTGGTCGACGCGGGCTACCAGCCCGAGTCGGCCTACTTCGAGACCCTCCACGAGTTGAAGCTGATCGTCGACCTGATGTACGAAGGTGGTCTCTCCTGGATGCGTTACTCCATTTCGGACACGGCCGAGTACGGCGACTACACCCGGGGATCGCGGATCATCAACGAGGAATCCAAGGCGGAGATGCGCAAAGTTCTCGACGAGATCCAGTCGGGGGCTTTTGCCAACGAGTGGCTGGCGCAGGCGCGCGAGGGAGCGCCCTTCCTGCTCGAGCAGCGAGCAGCGAACCGCAATCACCCCATCGAAGTGGTGGGAGCCGAGCTCCGCGAGCTGATGCCCTTCATGAAACCCAAGCACGCGCCATGAAATCCAGACGCCAGACGCTAGACGCCAACAGTCTGCCGGAGGATTACGCGCCCTTTGACGGCCGGACCGGACGACACAGAAACCGGCCACTAGCAGCTGACTGACAACTACTGGCGTCTAGCGTCTGGCGTC
>JANMST010000218.1:0-3161 GCA_031389635.1 Acidimicrobiia bacterium
CAAAGAGGAACCGATCGGCAAGGACTCGGCGGTCACGACCGTTGTCGTGGTGCTCGATGGAAGGCCCGGTTCGACCTCGATCCGGGTCGTCGGGACACCGGTGGTCGATGTCGATGGAGGTGCCACTGTCACCGGCAACGAGGGGCTTCCACACGCCATTAGAAATGACCCGACGATCAAGATCGAGGGGAGCCGGCCAGCGTTTCGGCCGGTCGTGACTGGAAACCGGGCTCGCGGCACAGCCCCCAAATTAGCCGTGAAGTTGCCAAACAGGCCGAGAAGCTACCTAGGGTTGGGTGGTGCCGAGGTACGTGGTGACGGGGGAATTGCCGGAAGCGGCGCGATCGCTGTACCCGTCCGGCACCAATTTTGAGTTCCCGGGGCCTGAGCCAGCCGACCGCGCCTCTTTACTTGAACAGTTGGGAGAGGCCGAGGGCCTGCTCTGCATGCTGGTCGATAAAGTCGATGCCGCCCTGTTGGGGTCGGCCCCGAGTTTGCGGGTTATCTCGCAACTGGCCGTCGGGGTCGACAACATCGATGTCGCCGCCTGTACTGCCCGGGGCATACCGATCGGTCACACCCCGGATGTGCTCACCGAGACCACCGCCGATACCGCGATGGCTCTTCTCCTCGCCAGTCTTCGCCGAATTCCCGAAGGCCAGGACCTAGTGCGAACCGGTCAGTGGAGGCAATGGAGCCTCGACCTGCTCACGGGAGACGATCTCCACGACTCCACCGTGGGCATCGTCGGGCTGGGAAGGATCGGCGAGGCGATCGCTCGGCGCTTGCGTGGGTTTGGAGTCCGCCTCCTGTATACCGGTCCCAGACGCAAGGCAGCCCTGGAGTCCGAATTCCGAATCGGCTATCGCTCCATGGAAAATCTGCTGGCCGAGTCGGACCACGTCATCCTGAGCGCGTCGCTCAACTCTTCGACCCGGCGCCTGATCGACGAGGCCGCGCTCGAGGCCATGAAGCCCGGAGCGACGCTGGTGAACATCGCTCGCGGGGGCCTGGTCGATCATGACGCCCTGGCCAAGGCCCTCTCGTCGGGTCGCATTGGCCGTGCGGCTCTGGATGTGACGGATCCGGAGCCGATCCCCGTCGATCATCCGTTGGTGTCGTTGCCCAACTGCATCGTGATACCCCATCTCGGCTCCGCCAGCGTGCGGACGAGATTGGCGATGGCGACGCGAGCTGTGGAGAACCTGGCGGCGGGCCTGGAAGGCCGGACGCTGCGGTGGTGCGTCAACCCCGAGGTGTATAGAAGCTAGTTGGAGTCTTTGGCCTTCGGAGGGTTCTTGCCCGATCCGATTCGCTCCACCACCGGCATTAGCCCGAAGAGGACCACAAGCGCCACAACTGTCGCAGTCGTCGCAAGGGCAAGCATGCCGAATCCTGCGGCCACACCGATCCCCGCCACCGTCCACAATCCCGCCGCCGTTGTCAGTCCTTTGATGTTGTCGCCGGCCCGGAAGATCGTTCCGGCACCGATGAAGCCGATGCCCGAAACCACCTGTGCGGCCATCCGGGTCCGGTCAACTCCCAGTTCGGCCCCGACAATCGTGAATAGCGCGGCACCCATGCCGACCATGATGTGGGTGCGAAGGCCGGCGTCACGCTGATTGAACTGGCGCTCGAACCCGACGAGGCCGGAAAGACCTGCCGCGACGAGAAGGTTTACGAGGTTGGGTCCGAAATCCATGCTCATACGGTACCCGGCTCAACTCCTTCTAAATCCTCCGGCCCAAAGCCTCTAAGGTCTTGTGGGGTTGGACGGTGAGGAGGACCCCTTCGGTCAGTTCCACGGTCGCTCTCGTGTCGATCATCTGATTCGACACCCCCAGGCTTGTGCCGGGTGTGAGCACTGCTTCGGTCAGGGGCCAGCGAAGTCCGTCGGTGCTGACACCGTGGACCGGGCCCCCGTAGGGGAGGAGGCTGACGACGTCACCGGACGAACCCGACAATTCGACTCGATCGCGAACGATGTGGATGACCGCGTCGCCGGGCAGCCAGGTCAGTTCGAGGTCTGCATATTCGGACGCTGTCAGCAGGGCAGCGTTGGCCAGAAAGTGGTCGATCCGTCCTCCCGCTCCGCCGACCACGATCACCCTCGAAGGCCCTCTCCTGGAAGCAGCGTCGAGAGCGATCGCCAAATCGGTGGCGTTCTTGTCGGTGGGGTGTTGCTCGATGTCCCCGGCTAGCCCGAGTCCCTCAGGGGAGATCGAATCGAGATCACCAACCAACAGGTCGACCTTGACGCCCAATCGATGGGCATGATCGAACCCCGAATCGGCCGCGATCACATAGGCACCGTCTGGAATGCCCTTAAGGACCGAGGCTGGGAGCGGAGCCCCACCAGCAAAGACAACGACGACTTCAGCCATGTCGACCAGTGCTTCTTGTGGCTGGCGTCTGGCGTCTAGCGTCTGGCGTCTTCCTCGAATGACAAAATCGACTTACCCACAGAAACGCGGGTAAGGTCTCTACCTCAAGTAGACGTCTAACCATGAGAAAACTTCCTCGTACCAGTGAAGTGATGGTTGAGGGTTGAGGATCCAGTGGTTCTCGGACGGGTAATAGACCAGCCTTGCCGGGACTTCTTTGGCCTTCAGGACGCCATAGAGCTCGAGGCCCTGGGTAAGTGGAACCCGATAGTCCCGCTCTCCGTGGATGACCAGGGTCGGGGTGTTGTACCCGAAGGCGTGTGACGACGGGCTGTAGCGCTCGACCAGCGAGCGGTCCTCGAAGATCTCCGATCCATAGGCGAGGGCTCGTCCCCCGGTGACGTCGGAGGCGTACATGCCGCCGAAGTTGGTGACGGCGGCGTGGGCGACGGCGCAGAGGTAGCGATTGGTCTGGCCGGTTATGAAGGCGACCATGTATCCCCCGTACGACCCGCCTGCCACGGCCATTCGGGCCTCATCGACCGTGCCCCGGCTTACCAGGAGGTCCGTCGCCGCCTCGATGTCCCGATAGGGCTTGTCGCCCCAGGCGCCCTGGATCGAGGAAGTGAAGCCGCCGCCAAACGACGTCGAGCCGTGGAAGTTGACCATGACCACGACGTAGCCGGCGGCGACGAACGCCTGCCCGTTCCAGCGCGGATGAAAGTGGTCGCTGAAGGCGCCGTGCGGCCCGCCGTGGATCAGGTGAACGAGCGGCCA
>JANMST010000221.1:0-8455 GCA_031389635.1 Acidimicrobiia bacterium
GTGCCTGTGGTAACGGTGACGCCGATGGTTCTACCACTACCGCTGCGACCGAAACCACGGCAACCACCGAAGCAACCGAATCAACGGCAACGACAGTCGCCGCCGAAGGTCTGCAGTTCAACGGTCCAATAGAGCCGGTTCCGATGAAGCGAAACGCATCGGGCAGTCGATTGACAGGTCGTCCGTTGGTCAGGACGAACGCTCCCCCCTGGGCGACGCCAAGCATGGCCAGTGTGGCTACGAAGCTCGGCAGCCGAACCTTCCAGGTTACGAGGCCATTGACTGCGCCGAGGAGGACAACGGTGCCCAAGCCCAACGCAATTGCGAGGGCCACGGGGAACTCCAGGAACTTCAAGAGAAGAGCCGTGACAGCACCGGCCATCGCCTCCAACGCCCCGACCGATAGATCGATCTCCGCAACGATCAAAACAACAGTAAGACCGATCGCTACCGCCCCCACGTTGGCCGACTGCAGGAGGATGTTTTGAATGTTGCGGCCGGTGAGAAACGTATCTGTCAGGGCGGCGAAGATCGCCCAAATAACCACAAGTCCCGCAAGGGTTCCGAGGGCGCGCCGGTACTGAGGTGACCGTTTCAAAGTGGGCTGATGTTGTCGATCATTGCACGGACTTCAGTAGCCAGGCACGCCCTAGGCGGTCGGTTTATCGGGGTTGATGGAGAAGGTCGGTTGAGGTCTGGGCTCCCATAACCCCAGGGAGCGTCGAGCTCTCACCACCGGCTGACGACGTCGTCTTTCCTGGTCGCTCGGTGACTGCCCGTCAGCATTGTCCGTCCCGGGCTTCCTCTAGCTTCTCCAGGACGGGAAGACCCTCGGGGGGATCGAGCTCGCCTGCCAGCATCTGGGTCGCTTTCGGAGTTGTCATCCCGAAAATGTCGGCGTCGGTAACGGGCTCCAGCGTTTCTCCGTTCACGACGGCCAGGCCCGCCTCAACGAATGCTGCTCCCATGGCGGTCGGGAAGAACATCGTTTCGTGATAGATATTTCCCTCGATCAGTTCTTGCAGGTTTTCGCAGTTTCCACCAAAACCGGCGATACCGATCTCCCCGACCTTGTCAACCTCACGGACTGCTTCGAGAACCGCCAGAGCGCCGGCGTCCCACCAGGAATACAGGAAGTTGATGTCGGGATTGGCCGTCAAGAGGTTCGTCGCCACATTCAGGGCTTCGGCAGGGTCGTAGTTGGTGGGCGCGTTACCAACGATCTGAATATTGGCGTGCTGGTCTACAACGCTTCTCATGCCGGTGTCTTCGTCAACGCCGGACTGGTCCGCAAGGTTGCCTTCGATGATTCCAACCTTGCAAGGGTCGATGTCGGCGCACCATTCGACGATTGATTCACCGATGAGAACGCCGCCCTGCACGTTGTCTGCGGCGATGAAGGTCGCGATCTCGCCGGTTTCTGTGCTGGCTTGGACCATGATCACGGGGATCCCGGCTTCGTTGGCGGCTTCTACAGCCGCGCTTATTGCAGGAGCATCGATGGCATCGATGCCGATTACGTCGACGTCGGCAGCGATGTAGTTCAATGTCGCATTGACCTGGCCTTCGGCACTGTCGTCTCCGGTGACCAGTAATTCGACACCGTTGGCGTCTGCGGCTTCTTGGGCTCCCACGGCCAAACCATTGATGAAGGGATTGGACAGATCTGGGAGTACGAACCCGAACTGCAGACCTTCGGCGGCGACTGTCGTTGCCGTTGATTCGGTTGCTTCGGTGGTTGCCGTGGTTTCGGTCGCAGCGGTAGTGGTAGAACCATCGGCGTCACCGTTACCACAGGCACTTCCGACAATGGCGATAAGGCTGAGTAACGCACAAAGTCGAGCTCGTCGGCTGAACATCATTAGCTATATCCTTCGTGGTGTTTGTGACATCATGTCACGGGTTTCCGACGTTACACCGGGGACGCCGACCCCGTCAAGCGTCGGTCTCCCGGGTTACCCGCCACGCCGCAGGACACGTCCCGGCCTGTGGCCGGTCAGTTCCCCATCTCGGAGTACGGGTGTTCCGTTCACGATGACGTGCGACATTCCGACGGCTAATTGATTGGGCTCGAACGTGGTTCCCCGTTCACTAAAGGCCTTGTGGTCGAAAACGGCGATGTCTGCGAAGGCCCCGCTCTTGAGGACACCCCGGTCCTCCAAGCCAATCCGTTCGGCGGGTGCCCCGCTTAGTCGGTGAACGGCCTCGGTCGGGCTGAGGACGCCCGCCTTCTTGACCGTTAGGTCGTAGAAGTACGAGGCCCACGTATAGGCCCCGGGAAAGGTGACTCCCGCCAGGGGTCCATCCGGAGCCATGGTGGTTGCATCTGAAGCCGGCATCGACAACGGGTGTCGAAACGCAATCTCCTGCTGGCCGGTGGTATGGCAGTTGATCATTGCCATGAGAGATGCCATCGAGTCGACCGCCTCGAGCAAGAGGTCATAGATGCAATCAAGTGGCTCCTGGCGACGCTCCTCGGCAATGGAAAGAAGCGTTCGTCTCGCATATTGGGGAAACGTCGGATTGTCGAGCAGGACGATCCGACTCCAATCGTTTCCGGCGCTCAGGATGCTGCGGAACTCCTTCATTCTGGCGCGCGCGCCAGGGTCCTGGAGGAGTTCGACAAGTTGTGCCTCGCCGCCCGTCTGCGCCCAGGGAGGTAGGACCGAGTAGAGATATGTGAACCCGAAAAGCCGGGTGTGCATATCGAAGCCCACATCGATCCCACCGACGTGAGCCTTGTCGATCAGTTCGAGACACTGTTCCATCTCCCGGTCGCCGCTCCGAGGGACGAGATGGGAGACCTGAAGTCGGGCCCCTGCGAACTGAGCGGTTCTAATTGCCTCCTCAACTCCTCTTGGGGCACCAGAGTCCCGATAGCGCGTGTGGCAGGCGTACAGATCACCTCGCTTGGCGAGTGACTTGCAAAGTCTCGAAATCTCGATTTCGGTAGCGGCCGCCTCGGAGGCGTACTCGAGTCCCGTTGATAACCCCCATGCCCCCTCTTCCAGAGCATCCTCGAGGAGCTTGCTCATCGTTTCTAGTTCGGCATCTGTGACCCCTCGGTCGGTGAGACCCACCGTCGCGAGCCGCAATTGTCCGTGGGGAACCAGGCTGATGACGTTGAGTGCAGGCTGGCTTTCTTCCAGTCGGGTGAAGTACCCATCGGCCGAGTTCCATGTGAGTGGGACTGACTCAGAGTGCCCGTAAATGGCGGTCTTCGCCAAGTCGGGGTTGCTTATCGGAAAGCAACCATGCCCGCAGTTGCCCACAACTTCGAGGGTCACACCCTGATGAACGGCACTGACCGCCCGTGGATCGACGAGAAGTGTGTAGTCCGAATGGCTATGGATGTCTATGAAACCCGGCGAGACGTAAAGGCCGGTGGCGTCAATCTCTTCTTTCGCACCGTCTGCCAGGTTGCCGATCTGCGAGACACGGTCGCCCGTTATGCCGATGTCTGTCGAAAAGGGTTCGCCGCCTCTCCCGTCGAGGATCGTTCCCCCGCGAATTGCTAGATCGAACATGACCTAGCTGGATCCACCGAGGGGATCATAGAAGGCGGTTTGCCTGGCGTTCTGGCGCATCAGCGGCTCGTGATATGTTGTCACATTCGGTAGGAGAGTTTATGCTGATCGCCATGCGGCGTCCAAGCAGTTCGAGCAAAGAGGTGTGTGCGCTGCAGCAAAGACCTACGGCCAGGCTGTAGTACAGCCGTCTGCTTCGGATGAGCACGAGCCAATTGACCCCAAGGCCGATACGAGCCGGCGTCGATGTCGGCGGAACTTTCACAGACGTCGTGGTTGCCGATTCCAACGGCCAGACACACACATTCAAGCTTCCGTCCACCCCGGCAGACTTCAGCGAAGGAGTCGTGGGCGGCGTCCGGGCGATTCTCGACTCCCGACAGATAGATCCCGTCCTGATTCAAGACGTCATTCACGGCAGCACCGTTGCCACCAACGCCATCCTGGAACGTAAGGGCGCGCGCACCGGCCTGCTGACGACGACTGGATTCCGCGACGTCCTCGAATTGCGCAGGCTGCGCATGCCAAGGCTCTATGACATGACTTGGAAAAAACCTGTGCCGCTCGTAGAACGGTCACTCCGGCTTGAGATCAACGAGCGTGTTGACGTGGCAGGGAAAGTTGTGGAGACGATCGACGTCGATGATGCTCGGCGGAAAATTGACCAATTGGTTGCTGCGGGGGTCGAGTCGATTGCCGTGTGTCTCATCCACTCCTATGCGAACCCAGGTCATGAAATGCTCATCGGAGACATTCTCAAGTCTGAGTATCCGCACGTCTGGGTTTCCCTGTCGCATCGTGTTTTGCCCGTGATCCGCGAATACGAGCGAACCAGCACCACCGTGCTCAACGCGTATGTGCAGCCAACCGTGGCGTCCTATTTCAGATCCTTGCGAGGACAGCTGAACAGCATGAGGGTGAGCGCGCCCCTTTTGATCATGCAGTCAAACGGCGGGGTCATGGACAGCGAGGCGGCGTCGGAACGGCCCGCTTACATCGTGGAGTCAGGCCCTGCGGCCGGAGTCATCGCTTCCGCCGCATTGGCGCGGGAGCTGGATCTCAAGAACGTCATCACCTTTGATATGGGCGGCACGACTGCGAAGGCCTCGCTGGTCGAAGGCGGCGAACCGCATTTCACGGCGGAGTTCGAAGTGGCATCTTCCATGTCCACCGGAAGCCGGCTCAGCAGTGGTGGCGGATATGCACTGAGCGTCCCTTTCATCGACCTGGCGGAGGTCGGCGCCGGGGGAGGAAGCATCATTTGGCTCGATCCAGCCGGAGTTCCAAAAGTGGGGCCGCGATCCGCCGGCGCTGTTCCAGGACCAATTTGCTACGGAAAGGGCGGATTGCAGCCGACTGTGACGGACGCAAACCTGATTCTCGGGTATCTCAATCCAGCGGGGCTCCTGAATGGAGAGATGCCACTGGATCTCGACACAACTATCTCCTCATTCAAGACTGAAATCTCCGACCGGCTGGGAATGGATGTCCTGGAGGCGGCCTTTGGCAGCCACGAGTTGGCGAACGCCAGCATGATTCGAGCGATCAAGTCTGTTTCGGTACAGAGGGGTCGCGACCCACGTGACTTCACACTGGTGGCTTTCGGGGGAAGCGGACCCGTTCATGCAGCAAGCATCGCTCGTGAACTCGGCATCAAACACGTTCTGATCCCACCTAATCCAGGCGTGTTCTCGGCAGTGGGCCTTTTGCGGGCTCGCCTCGAATTCCACGCGAAGAAGACCTATTTGCGGAGAACCACCCTCCTGACACGGGACGAGCTGGAGCAGCAAATCGGTGAGCTCGAAGAGGATGCCCGTTCGGGAATCGGGCTTACCCGTTTGGAGTCTGGACCCTTTGAGTTCGATCCTTGGGTTGAGATGCGTTACATCGGTCAGGGATTCGAACTCCCCGTCAGGCTGCCGGCTCGCGGCGACAATTGGCCCGAGTGGTTGACTCGGCTCGAGGAAGAGTTCGGGCGTCAGCACGAGTTGACCTATGGGCACAGAACAAGCAATTCGACCGAGGTCGTCCACATTCGGGTCGTTGCTCGCGAGACGACACAACCGCGCCCACCCGAAGACACTCGTGAGCAACGACTTACCGAGACCCCGCTGAAAAGAGATGCCTTCTTCGGGGAAAGGTTTGGTCTGATAGCTACGCGGGTGGTCCGACGTGAAGATCTTCCGACGACTGCTGAAACCGGACCGTGCATAGTCGAGGACTACGACGCCACCACAGTCGTGCCGCCCGACTATTCGGTCCATCGAGACCATTCGTGGAACATCGTCATAGAAGAGGTTGCATGATGGCCACCAGGTCTCATGGCGCCGTGGCGATCGAGCGGGAGCTCATTCGGGAAGGCTTGGCCGCTATTTGCGAGGAGATGGCGGTAAGCGTGATTCGCACATCTCACTCTGAAACCGTGAAGAGTGCGATGGACTTTTCGACAGCCCTTTGCAACGCCAACGGAGAAATCATTGCGCAAGGGGTCACGTTGCCCAACCAGCTCGGAGCAATCCCGGACGCGGTAGACGCCATCCTTGCCGAGTTCGAAGGGAACCTCCTACCCGGAGACATCGTGATGGTCAACGACCCCTTCGCTGGGGGAATGCACCTGCCAGACATATTCGTCGTCCAGCCCGTCTTCGTGGAGTCGGAGTTGGTCGGTCTGGTTGCGACGGTTGCCCACCACGCCGATCTAGGCGGTCTAGTCGCCGGGAGCATGTCCCCGTACGCCGAGGAGTGTTACCAGGAGGGCCTTCGCATCCCTCCTGTCAAGCTTTACTCGAGCGGGCGCCCGGATCACGGGATGTTCGCGATTCTGGCCGCCAACACGAGAGTCCCCGAGATCCTCCTCGGCGACTTCGCAGCCCAGGTAGTCGCGTGCGAGACGGGCGAAAAAGGCCTGGTCCGATTGATTCAAAGGTACGGCCTTAAGGACTTCTCCGACCACGTCATGGCGTTGCTCGACTACACCGAAGAACTCACCAGGAACGAGATACGGACCTTTCCCGAGGGGGTCTACTCGTTCATCGATTACATGGACGACGACGGTATCCGCCCAGACCTCATTCCGATCGCCGTCACCGTGACCATAAAGGACGGGGCTGTCACGATGGACTTCGAGGGTTCTGCACCGCAAGTCCGGGCCTCACTGAACAGCACCCTCTCGTTTACCAAATCGAATTCGTATGCGGCGATGCGAACTTTGCTCCACACGGACATCCCCAACAACGCCGGGTTTTTTCGGCCAATATCGGTTCGGGCGCCCCGGGGAAGCATTGTCAACTGCGTTCTGCCTGCAGCCACTGCCACACGGGGGCTCACCGGGTTCAGAGTCCTAGATGCCATATTCGGGGCGTTGGCTCCCGCGCTACCCGACCGTGTGATGGGCGCGTCGGACGGTGGGCTATCCCTGGTCACCATGGGAGGAACCAGACCGAGCGGAGAGCGGTTCTCGGTCGTAGAGCTCCTGTCGGGAGCCTGGGGTGGTCAAGCGCTGCACGATGGGCAAGAAGGTGTCCCAAATTTGGGTGCGAACGTGAGCAACATCCCGATCGAGATGCTCGAGTCGTCTGTGCCGGTCCGGGTTGATCGCTACGGGTATGTCCCCGATACGGGTGGCAGCGGGCAACATCGAGGCGGCCTTTCCATTGAGCGTGAATACACCTTCCTCGGCGAGAGCCAGTTGAGCGTGCGCTCGGATCGATCGCGAATCCTCCCATACGGAATCGGAGCCGGTCGGCCCGGAACTCCATCACAGAACCTGCTCGAAACCGACGGTGACGAGAAACGCATGCCGTCGAAATTTTCGCAACGGGTGACGACAGGGGACCGCTTCTATCACCGAACAGCTGGCGCAGGCGGTTGGGGCGATCCAATGGCAAGGGATATGCAAGCTGTCGCCGACGACGTTCGGAACGGCATTCTGTCGGTGGAACACGCTTTCGAGGAATACGGCGTGATAGTCGACCCGGCGACGTCCGAGATCGATAAGGAAGGGACCGAACGCGAGCGCGGGGATCGAGAGCCTTTGCTCTCCGGGACCGTGGAGGCCGGCATGCCGACTCCGTTGAGTGACAGATCCACCGACTTCTAGGCCGCCTGAAACTCGCCTCCGGTTCCGTCAGCGCGTCAGGTCGGTTGGACCGTCTGGCAAACGTTGAGCAATGTCTTCGAGACTCCGTTCGAGCATCCTGCGTATCTCGTCGCCGGCGCGGACACCATCGCGGGCGGCGCATGCTTCATAGAAGCCGCGAGCGGCGCTGCTGGACTCGTCGAACCGTGATGGCGCAATCAGCGTGATGCGGTTGTACCGTTGCGCCCGTTCGTACAGCATCCTTGCGCTCTCAAACACCCGGCTGCGTTCCGCGGCTAAATAGCAAGGTTCTCTCAACCGCCAGCCAGCGTTCAGAACGCCATCACGGTCACGGCTAGCTGCCAGCTTCTCGAAGTCCTTGAGCCGTGTTTCGATGATCGCCAGCTGCTCTTCCGATACCTTTGGCGCTCCGACCCGAGCCAGCCAGGGCTCAAGCCCTATGCGGGCGAGATATACCTCTTCCAACTCGTCGAGGGTGAGGTAGGCCACGTGGGCGCCCGCGTTCGGACGCACAACCGCCAGGCCTTCGTTCGCGAGGTCACGAACCGCCGCCCGCACAGGAGTGGTGCTTACGCCGAACCTCTTTGCAAGATCCCGGTAACGCAATCTGAAACCCGGTTCGAGCTCACCCGAGATGACCAGATCCCTTAGTGCCCCAGTGAGGCGTTGCTCCAGGGTCGAGTTGTAACTCTGTGGGAGTGTGGGAATGCTTCCCGGGTGCAAGGTTGTCCTTCAGCGCGCTGCTGCGAGTTTCAATCAACAGTACTAGGCCCGGAATCGGGCACCAGACCTCAAGTCTCGCGGGGCGGGTCCTCCACGCGGCCGGCTG
>JANMST010000227.1:0-2027 GCA_031389635.1 Acidimicrobiia bacterium
GCTAGACAGCTAGTCGGAAACGATTCGACACCCAGTCGGGTCCTGCCTCGATGGCGTAAATCTCCATTGCTAACCGATAGGACGCACGTCTAATCCTCTACGGTCGGAGCCTCTCGCTCAAACCAAGCTCCGTTGGTGCCAGGGGCGCCGCCGCCTCGTGTAGCTGAGTCGTTTCGGGTTGCGGATGATCGAGTCGGTTTCCGACGGCTGGGGTGTTGAGACAACCGAAAGCGGAAGACCATCTGGGCAGAGTTCACCAACACTCCATGGGATACAAAGGCATCTGGACCACACCGAGTCACCGTGATCTGGGGCTTGGGTCTGCGCAGTAAAATGCGACCTATCGAAGTGACCCGGCCAGCTTTTCGTTCCATAGACGGCGCGGCTGAATTCGATTCCGCCATGTCAGCGAATCGCGTTCTATGCGCGTCCCACAGCACGTACGGGATTTTGCTTCCAATGGACGAAACGAAGAAAAGCCCACAGGAGGTTTGTTGTAGGCGTCGCCTGACACGACAACCGGCCACTGTCGCCCAGGTACCGAAGCCGCGTCCACAAACTGTCACCCACCGACCGGAGCCACATTGTCCGGTATTGAGGCGGAACCGCACATGGTCGTTGCGCATTGTTCAGCGTTCCGGGTCTTCGCCCTTGCGTTCGTGGTCGTGACCGTGCCGGATCGTAGGCACAGTGTGGGACCGGTCGCGCCGTGTGCCCTTGCCGCTATCAGTGGCTGTGCTCTTGGTCCGACAGCGCAGTCGTCGGGCCCCCGAACCGCTTGGTGCGCTGCAGGCTGAACACGATAGCGGCGATCAGCATGGTGACAATGATCGCCAAAGAGACATAGGTGTTCATGTGGTACCAGTGTGAGATCGCCATCTTGATGCCGACGAAGATCAAAATGCCGCCGAGGGCGTGCGACAGGTAGTGGAAGCGTTCCTTGGCGTTGGCGAGGAGGAAGTACATCGCCCGCAGTCCCAGGATGGCGAAGGCGTTCGAGGCGAACACGAGGAACGGTTCGTTGGACACGGCCAGGATCGCTGGTACCGAGTCGACGGCGAAGATGATGTCGGTGATCTCGACGACGAACAGTGCGGCCAGCAATGGGGTAGCGGCGCGCTTGCCGTTGAGTCTGGTGAAGAACTTCTGCCCGTCGAGTTCGTTGGTGACCGGCATGATCTTGCGCAACAGGCCAAGGCCGCGAGTGGCCTCCTTGTTGCCCTCGTCGGCGCGGTGGCGGATGATCTTGGCGCCGGTGTAGACGAGGAAGACCCCGAACACGAGCAGCAGCCACCAGAAGCGGCTGATCAGCGCGCTACCGAGAACGATGAAGATCGCTCGCAAGGTGAGGGCGCCGAAAATCCCCCAAAAGAGGACGCGGTGCTGATACTTCAATGGGATCGAAAGGGTGGCGAAGAGCATCGACCACACGAACACGTTGTCGACGCTGAGCGATTTCTCGATCAGGTAGCCACTGATGTACTCGCCGAACGCGTCCCCACCGAAGAGGATCGCGATCACCACGGAGAAGGCGAGCCCACACATCACCCAGATGATCGACTCGGTGAGCGCCTCCTTCGGCTTCGGCGCGTGCGCCTCGCGATGTCGGTACAGGTCGACCGCCAACAGGACGACGATCACGACGAGGAGCGCGATCCACGCTCCGACTGGGACGTCGAGATCGACGAACTTCGAACGGTCAATGTCAGCGGCGATGGGCATCAACGAGAGTTCCTTTCGACTGTCTCGAAACAAACGGACAGTCGAAGGTCTCGCTCCCGTCTGGGAGACGGGCGGGAGGCCGGGCAGCGCACTGCCGTACTGACGACCGATCCCGTGGGGCTACTCCCCTTCGACTCGTACAGTTTGCCAAACCCATCACCGGCTAGCAAGGCTGTAACCGCCATGAACCAGGTCACCCTTCTTCTTACCGCCAACCAGGGGTACGCGGCGGCCCGCGCCAACGTCACTGACGCCCGGCCGAGCCGCCGCCTCGCAGTCGTGACCTGCATGGACGCCCGCATCGA
>JANMST010000235.1:0-3915 GCA_031389635.1 Acidimicrobiia bacterium
CATCGCCGCCACCGCCCAACAATCGCAGACGTCCAACGCGGTCGATCTCCTGGTTGAGCCGGTGTCATCGGGCGAGTGCCCCGATTGCCCCTGGCTGAGTCAATGCAACCTCGTCCTCCTGGCCGGGTCGGGTGATCCGAGCCTTCTCCCGGGAATCAGTTACGCCCAGTGGCGTGTATTCCAGGACCTCGGTATCAAGGATCGGGCCGGGGTGGCCGCGCTCAGCTATCGGACCGCCCGCCTTCTGACAACGAAGGCGCCGCCAGAAGAGCTGGTCGATCTCGATCCTGCCACAGCCGTCTTCGGAGCTGCCAGCTTCCTTCCCGCCGCCATCCTCAACGCCCGGGCCGCCATCGAGGAGCTGGCGGTCTACCGGCTGCCCGGTCGGACCGGGACCGGTGTAGCCCGGGCCGACATCGAGCTCGACGTGGATATGGAAAGCACCAACGACGGGGTCTACCTGTGGGGAGTCCTGATCACCGATCGGGCCAAAGGCGGTTTGGTCGAGCCGGGGTATCTGCCGTTCATCTCCCTGGATCCCATCGACCCGGCGGTCGAGGCCATGGTCTTCAAGTCCTTCTGGCAGTGGATGACGGACCTGATGACCAGAGCCGCGGCTGCAGGAGTGAGCGTCAATGCCTACTGCTGGTACGCCAGCGCCGAGAACACCCAGATGCGGCGCATCGCCGCCGCCGATCCGGTGCTGGCGGCCGAGGTGGCGGCCTTCATTGCCTCGCCGCACTGGATCGACATGAACCAGGTGTTCAAGGAGTCGTGGATCACCGGTGGTTCCAACAGCTTGAAGACCGTCGCTCCTCTGGCCGGACACAACTGGTCGGTGGACGATGCCGGTGGTGGTGTCTCGATGGTCAAGCATCTCGATGCCACCAACCCTGGCATGCCCGAAGCCGCCCGGCGCGAGGCAAGGCAATGGCTGCTCGACTACAACCGCGGCGACGTGGAGGCGACTTTGCGGATCCGGGAGTGGCTCGATAGCGGAGGTGCGACCTGGCCTGAGGTTGCGACTAGCTGAGGGAGCTGCCGAATTCTTGGTTCGATCAAGAAATACCAGCGGCCGTACCATCTGCGCATGAACCGCAAGACCACCGTCTACCTACCCGACGAGCTGAAGAAAGCAGTAGAACGAGAAGCCCAGCTCCGGGGTATCTCAGAGTCCGAGGTGATTCGTCAAGCCATTGCGGCCGCCGTCGTACGGCCGCGGCCCCAAGCGGGACTGATCGAGGCCAAACCCTTCGCCGAGACCGCCGAGCAGCTCCTGTCAGGGTTTGGCCAGCGGTGATTTGGCGCCACATCGGGATGCATGACCGTTGTCAGGCGGCAGAGTCAAGCTGATCGCATAACTCCGGCTGTCTAGCGCCACCGACCGGGTCGCCCTTCTCATCACTCTGCCAGCAGCGAACTGACGAGGTCGAAGATTGTCCGAGCGTGGACCAAGTCCGACTCGATCGTCTTCTGCGACGGCTCCCATGAGTCGTACTCGGATCGATTGCGGTTAGGTCGGAGGCGGTCGAGCCTTCTCAATGCCTCGACGGCGATGGGATCGCCCACTGCGGCAACGGCGTACTCGACCACGGCCTGGTGAGCACCGGGGCGGACCAGCTCCCGATAGCCGTGGGCCAGCATGTGAGCCAGGACCGACTTGCGGGCCGCGTCGTACAGAGCGACCTAGGCAAGGGCGGGATTGTCCCGGCCGACTCGAGATGCCTGGCGGCCTGGGCAAGAAGGGTGCGGGAGCCGGCCAGGTTGACCGGCACCCGGGTGATCCGGCCGTCGGCGACGAGCTCATCAACGACTTTCTGATTCACGATTCCAGCAAGGGAACGAGCCGATCATCACCGATCGTTTTGAGGAACACTGACTCGCGTCGTTCCCATTCCTCGGGAGAAACGATGGTGGGATTCACGTCGAGACCGAGCCGGGCTTCGGCCTTGGTGGCGGCGTCGTAGATCGCATCGAGGCTCGGGTCCCCGATCACGAGGAGATCGACATCGCGGGGGAACTCACCCCTGTCCCCGAAGTAACGGCGGGCCCAAGAGCCATAGATGTAGGCCGCGTCGACTCCTGGAATCGGGCGAAGGAGGTCGGCCAGGATTCGGGGTGGACCGGCCACCTTGACCAGGAGAGAGTTGAGGTCGTCGAAGTAAGGGACCGCCCGGTTGGGTTGGATCAGCTTGGCCCGTCCCCGCCGTTTGGCGGTGAGAACCCCCGCCTTGACCAGGCGATCGACCTCCCGGCTCACGGTCGGTTGCGGGATCCCGGTCGCCCGGGAAAGCTCTGCGGGAGTCTGCGACCGATCACCCTGAAAGAAGATGTAGGCCAGCAAGCGAAGCTGGTTGTCTGACCTGAAGATAGGCAGGAGGCCGGGAGCGGTTTCACTCACACTATGGATTATATCGCTCATTGTGTGAGCGTTTGGAATCCTCCCCCTCGCTCAGGAATATGTCTTATCCGCCCGCCACTATGTCTCTTGGGTGGGATGTGTCGATACGGAGTTGATGTTTTGGATCTGGTCGTTCCGAGCGAGCGTTTCACTCGAGGGAGATGAGCAAGCACGCGGAGGCAGCGCATGAAGCACGGCTTTCGCCCGATGAAATGGATGAATAGATGGCAACCATTGCCTACCGGGTGGTGTTCGAACCCGATGACAACAACAGCTGGTTCGCCCGGTGTCCGACTGCCGCGGCCGAGAGCCATGGCCGCACCCTGACAGAGGCTCGAGCCAACATCCGCGAGGCGATCGCCGAGATGGTCGACGTCGACCCATCGGTCTTTGGTCTCGTGGAGGAGGTCCATTCCCGGAGGACACTGGAACAATCCCGCCGAAGGCGTGAGAAGGAACGATGACCGGCAACCTCGGTGACCACCTCGCTTCTCGACTGGCTTCATCAGCCCTCGACCCCGCCACCCGCGCTCTCGCCTGGGCTGCTTGCTCCGGTGAGGCCGATTTGCAATCTGCTCTCGATGGGGATGCTCCGATTGCCGCAGCGGTTGCTGAGTCCGTGCCGACCGGGCAGGTGGTCGGGACCTACCTCCAATCGATCACGGTCGAAGGCTTTCGCGGGATCGGACTTTCGTCCCGACTAGAGGTTGCTCCGGGTCCAGGCCTGACCCTGGTCGTCGGCCGCAACGGATCGGGCAAGTCGAGCTTTGCCGAGGGTCTCGAGATCCTGCTGACCGGACACAATCGACGATGGTCCGAGCGAACCGCAGACTGGAAGGGCGGCTGGCGCAATCTCCATCACAGCGCAACGACCAAGGTCAGCGCCGAGTTCCATCAGGAGTCGAACACCAAGTCGACCATCCTCGAGCGTTCCTGGGCCAAAGATGCCGAACTTGACGCCTCAACCGGCTTCGCTCAGGTGCACGGGCAGACCCGGGCCAGCATCGCCTCGCTCGGGTGGGATGCGGCTTTGTCGTCGGTGCGGCCAATCCTTTCTTACAACGAGCTGGGATCGCTCCTCGACGAAGGACCCTCGAAGCTTTACGACGCCCTCGCCGCGGTGCTCGGCCTTGACGAGTTGAACGGGGCAGTCGACCGGCTCAAAAGAGCAGGGGCCGATCGAAGCAAAGCTCAGCGCGACGCCAAGAAGGAGTTGAAGGATCGAGTCCTTCCCGACCTTCTTGCCGTCGACGACGATCGAGCCCGCAGCGCTCACGAGCTGCTGAGCAAGCGGACCCCCAATCGAGATGCGGTCAAGGCCCTGGTCACGGGACCCGGGGCGGAAGCCTCCGGCGACCTGGCGGTCCTCCAAGCCCTGGCCAACCTGCAAGCTCCCAACCCGGCCGCTATCGACGCCGCAGGCGCGCGCCTGATCGAGGCCGGAGCAGCGGCAGGCTCGGTCAGCGGAACGGAGGACCGCCAGGTCGCCGGAGGCTTCCGCCCCGGGTCCCGTG
>JANMST010000292.1:0-2857 GCA_031389635.1 Acidimicrobiia bacterium
CCGACCCAGTCGCCCAGATCGAGATCGGCAAACGCGGACATGGTCACGGCGTCAAGAGACGACGCTTCGGCCAGCAGCTGGATGCGCCCGGTGTTGTCACGAATAGTGGCGAAGGCGAGCTTGCCAAACGAACGATGCAGCAGCACCCGCCCGGCGACGGCGACCTCCACATCGGTTGACTCCCCCGGCCCGAGGTCGGCAAAGCGATCCTGGAGCTCGGCTGCCCAGGCGGTCCGCTCGAACCGATAGGGAATGAGATCGGGCCGGTATTTGGAGAAGCGGTCGCTCTCTTGAGGCGGTGTTGAGTCGGTCACGAAGGTTCGAGGTTCGAGGTTCGAGGTTTGAGCATCGGCCATAGGTAGTAAAGCCGCTGGCCTCTGACCGTCTGGCGTCTATTCATTCCGGGCGTATACCTCGGCCAGGCCGATCAGGGTCAGGTCGGGTTCGAGCACAGTCACGGCGGTGGTGAAGTCGATCATCACTGCGGCCAGCCCTCCGGTGGCGACCACCGGGCAGCTCACGTCGAGCGTGCCCATGATCCGACCGACCAACCCGTCAACCAGCCCCGCATATCCGTAGATCAAGCCGCTCTGGATTGCCTCCACGGTCGACCGGCCAACCGGGCTTCGAGGAGCGGAAAGCTCGACACGACGCAAAGCCGCAGTGTGTGTGACTAGGGCGTCGGCTGACACTTCAAGGCCGGGGGCAATGGCACCACCTCGATAGGAGCCGTCGGGTCCGACCAAGTCGACGGTCGTTGCCGTCCCGAAGTCGACCACGATCACCGGGGCCCCGAACTGGCGTTGGGCGCCGATAGCGTTGGCCACCCGGTCGGCTCCGACCTCGCGGGGGTTGTCGACCGCCAGAGCAATGCCGGTCTTGACCCCCGGACCGACCACGATCAGAGGGCCATCGATCAGGGCGCCCATGGCCTCTCGCCACGCCTCCGTCCTGGGAGGAACCACCGATGACAGGGCGCCCCCTGTGACCGGGCCTCCGTGCTCGGCCAGCATGGAGCGAAGCAACAGCCGGCTTTCATCGGCGGTCCTGTCCCGGTCGGTCGAGATCCGCCACCGGCGATCGACGTGGTCGACGTCCCACAGTCCTACCACCGTGGTCGTGTTGCCTACGTCACAGAGGAGAAGCATCAGTGGTTAGGCGGTAGGGCACCAGGCCCCCCGCCATCAACACGCAAGGCACCCGGGAGCCTGTCGTAGAGAACGCTCTGATGATCGAGCCGAATGCCGCGGTCGGCCACTACCTCTCCCCCGAAGACGTCAAGGGCAATGTTGTCGATCAGGCGAACCGTTCCGACCCGGACCGCCGCGGCAAGGAAGGCTGGTCTACCCAACTCCTCGAGAACGTCGGCACGGTCCTGGGACGCCAACTCCACGTACTCCACTTCGAGGGGCGCCAAAGTCGAGCGCACCGCTTCCTTGAGGACACCGGCGTTTCGTTGCCCCGATTCGGCCAGTGCGGCGGCCCCGAAAAGACCCTTGCTCAGAAGCAACGCCCCGGGCCGGTCATCGCGGTTCAGGAAGACATTCCTGCTCGATAGCGCCAGACCGTCGGACTCTCGCACTGTCGAGTGAGGAATGACCGTGACCGGGAACGAGAGGTCCTCAACCAGGCTTCTCACGACCACGAGTTGCTGGGCGTCCTTCCGACCGAAGTACGCCGCGTGCGGCTGCAGGCCTGCAAAGAGCTTGGTGACGACGGTTGCGACACCATCGAAATGCCCCGGCCGACGCGGCCCTTCCATGCGGTCGGCGACTGGCCCCACAACCACTTTCGTGGTCGGGGGGTTAGCGAACATCTCGTGCAACGGGGGTGCGAACACGACGTCAACGTTGGCAGTGCGCGCCATTTCAAGATCTCGTTCGAGGTCGCGCGGGTATCGATCGAGGTCGGCCGGGTCATTGAACTGGAGCGGATTGACAAAGATGGAGACCACCACCGTGTCGGCGGTCGACCGCGCCGACTTCATCAAGGCGAGATGGCCTTCATGGAAGAAACCCATGGTCGGGACCAAGGCAACCCTGCCCAGATACCGAATCCTTGCCTCGGGAAAAGTGCGAACGAGTTCCATCTCAGAAGGTGGTACGTGGTGCGTGGTGGCTGGTGCGTTCGTGCGTGGTGCGTGGTGCGTGGTGCGTGGTGCGTTTAGCAAGAACCAAGACGCTGGATGCCAGACTCCAGTCGCCAGGACAAATCCCCGGGTTAGTCATCGAGGTCCTCCGGGAGGGTCTTGCCGGCGGTTACGGCGGTGGCCTCGGCCATCAGGCGGAACTGCTTCAACCGATCCGGTTGGGTGCTGGCCACGGCTTCGAACTGGCCCCTGACGGTTTCCCAGTCGCCGCGGGCGATGGGACCGGTGAGGGCCTGGCGGGGACCCTGGGCGAACGCGTTGGCCACGGCTGTTCGGGTCAACGGCGCCACCGCCTCGAAGGGGACCGAAGCCGATTGGAGAAGGGAACCAGCCAGATCCAGGGCGGCGACGACGTAGTTGGAAGCCGCCGCAGCGGCGGCGTGATAGACGGGCTTGACCGAGTCGAGGAGGCGAAACGGGACCATGGCCAGGCTTGTGGCCAGATCGGTCAGCAGACCCAAAAGAGGCTCATCGGCTGTCACTCCGGCCCAGGCACCGGCCAATGACCGGGCACCGTTCTCGGAGTCGGAGAGACTCTGCAGCGGATGGAACGACCCGACGCTCACTCCGATTTGTGTGAACGGGGCCAGGGCATCGACCGATTTGAAGCCGGACATGTGCACCACCGCGCCGACGTTCCCGGCAAATGGCACCAGGCGGAAGGCGGTCGGCTCGATGTGATCGTCCCGGGTGGCGATCACAAGCAGG
>JANMST010000358.1:0-3951 GCA_031389635.1 Acidimicrobiia bacterium
GGGTGTACCAACCGTCGGGCACGTCCTCTTTGACGGCGCGATAGAGCCGTATGGGCTCGAGGAAGATCACAGGGTCGGGATCTTCGATGGCCGCCAGAAGAAGGCCTTTGGCGTCGAAAGGCGTCGACGGGGCAACAACCTTCAACCCGGGAACGTGGGCGTAGATCGCTTCCATCGACTCGGAGTGGTGCTCGGCGGCGCCGATGCCGCCTCCGAACGGGATCCGGATCACCATCGGGGCGGTAAAGCGATGACGTGACCGGTTTCGGATGCGGGCCACGTGGTTGATGATCTGGTCGTAGGCCGGATACGAGAAACCCATGAATTGAAGTTCGAGAACCGGCCGCATTCCGGCAACGGCCATGCCGAAGCCGACGCCGACGATGGCCGACTCCGCTACGGGCGTGTCGATGACGCGATCGGACCCGTAGCGTTGATAGAGGCCGTCGGTGATTCGGAACACACCACCGGTGCGGCCGACGTCCTCACCCATGACGACGACGGTCTCGTCTTTGCCGAGGGCCAGTTCGAGGGCATCGTTCAACGCCTGGGCGATGGTCCGGACCGTCACCTGGGACCTGCCCCTGCTTCGGACTGCTGACGACGAAGATTCGGCGTCGGCTCCTCAAACATGGCATCGAAGATCTCCGCGGCCGACAAAGGCGGCATCTGCTCGGCCAGACCGATCGCACGGTCGATCTCCGAGGTGGCCTCGTCTTCTATCTGAGCCTGCCAGGAATCAGACCATGCCTCCCGCTCGGACAGGTACAGGCGAACCCGCTCGAGGGGATCCCGCCGGGCCCATTCTTTTCCTTCTTCCGAACTGCGATAGCGCCCGGGATCGTCGGCGGTCGTGTGCGGACCGATGCGATAGGTGACAGCTTCGATCAAAGTCGGACCGCCTCCCGAGCGCGCCCGGATGACAGCTTCGAGTGTCATTTGATAGACCGCGAACAGGTCGTTGCCATCCACCTGGAACCCGGGCATGCCATAGGCGATTGCCTTCTGGGCGATGGTCTCCGAGCGGGTTTGCAACTCCCGTGGCAACGAAATGGCCCAGCCGTTGTTCTGACAAAAGAAGATGCATGGTGCGTCGAACACGGCGGCGAAGTTCATCGCCTCGTGGAAGTCGCCTTCGGAGGTGGCGCCGTCTCCGAAGTACGTGAGCGCCACCCGCCCGTCCTTGAAGTTCTTCGCAGCCCATGCCAGCCCGACGGCATGAACCATGTGGCCCCCGACTGTGATCGACGGTGGCAGGACCGGGACATGATCAGGAGGAGAGCCACCGCGTTCGTCTCCGGTGCGTCCTGCGAACAGCAACTCGAGCGGATATCCCTGCATCCACATCGCGGCAGCATCGCGATACGTGGCAACCATCCAATCATCCGGATGAAGGGCTGCCGCACTCCCGACCTGGGCCGCCTCCTGGCCTTCGAATGGCGCGTATGTCGCCAACCTGCCCTGCTTTTGAAGGGAGGTGCCTTTGCGATCGTAGGTGCGGGCGAACACCATCGCCCGATAGAGGCGCCTGGTGATGACGAGATCCAACGGTGCCGTTCCGTCCAGGGCTCCGGATGGCGTGAGGATCTGAAACATTGGGTCCTGGAGGCTAGCCAAGGCGGGTTGGCCAGGATTCGAGGTGGATCAAAGATTCCAACTCAATCTGTCCAACCTCACACCGACACTCGCGCCCATTCGTTTTGGCCGGGGGGACCGGTGCCCTTCCGGCTTTCATACAAGTCTTCGAGTTCGTCGACCGTCATCAAAACCTCACGTGCCTTCGAGCCCTCCGAGGGCCCAACCACTCCCCGATTCTCGAGGATGTCCATCACCCGGCCGGCCCTGGCGAAACCGATCCTGAGCTTCCGCTGCAGCATCGACGTGCTTCCCAACTGGCTGCGAACGATCAAGTCCATGGCCTGGCGGACAATCATTTCTTCTTCGTCGTCGACAACATCGGAGGCAGCCTTGGCAGCTTGGGCCGCCAGGTTCTCGACAACGTGGTCCTGATACTCGGCTTCCTTCTGGCGCTTCACCCAATCGACCACGGCATGGATCTCGTCCTCGCTGACCCAGGCCCCCTGGTATCGGGCCGGGCGCGGTTCGGTGGCAGTGATGACCAGCATGTCGCCCATACCGACCAGCTTCTCGGCCCCGCCGCCGTCGATCACAACCCTGGAGTCGGTTTGCGAGGCGACTGAGAATGCCAGGCGTGACGGAATGTTGGCCTTGATGACGCCAGTGATCACATCGACCGATGGGCGCTGGGTTGCGATGACCAGATGGATTCCCACAGCGCGAGCCATCTGGGCGATGCGGACGATGGCCTCCTCCACCTCACGACCGGCCACCATCATCAGATCGTTGAGCTCATCGACGATCACTACGAGATAAGGGAAGCGATCGAACCCTTCTTCGGGCAGCTGACCCGTCTCAAGTTTCTCGCGGTAACCGATGATGTCGCGCACCTTGGCGTCGGCCAGCAGGTCATAACGACGGTCCATCTCACTGACGGCCCACTTCAAGGCATCGGCAGCTTTCTTGGGGTTGGTGATGACCCGGGTGAGCAGATGCGGAACCCCGTTGTACTGGCCCAGCTCAACTCGCTTGGGGTCGATCATGATCAGACGCACGTCGTCGGGCGTGGTTCTCATCAGGATCGAAGTGACGATCGAGTTGATGCACGAAGACTTGCCGGCACCGGTCGCGCCAGCGATGAGGACGTGGGGTAGTTCCGAGAGGTTGAGCATCTTTGCCCGACCCGAGATGTCGACCCCGAGACCCACTGCCAACGGATGCGGGGCGGCGGCGGCCTCCGGGCTGCGGAGAACGTCGCCGAGAGTGATCAGCCGGCGCTTGCGATTGGGCACCTCGACCCCGATCGCGGACTTGCCGGGGATCGGTACCAGCAGTCGTACGTCGGGAGTGGCGAGGGCGTAGGCAATGTCGTGAGCCAGGCTCGACACCCGGTTGACCTTGACGCCGGGGGCCAACTCGATTTCGAACCGGGTCACGGTCGGCCCGGAAACGATCTTGGTCAGTTGGGCGTCGACCCCGTGCTGGCGAAGGGTTTCTTCCAACTGGTCGGCCGTGTCTTCGAGGGCCTTCCGGCTCTGCTCCTCCCCACCGCCGGGTCCGAGGAGACCGGCGGGAGGCAACTGGTAACTACCGGAGGCAACCGAGACCAGTTGCGGAACCTGCTTGGGCTTGGCAGCCCGGGTCTGCTGCTTCCGGGCGGCCGGCGGTGCAATGGGTTCGACCTCATCAACCTCGACTTCGGGCTGAGTCGCGAGATGACGCGGTCGCACGATCCGGGCCCGGACCGGGCGGGTCCCGGCGCTGCGGGCGAAACTCCGAAGTTGGCGGGCCAGATCCGCAGTGGCAGAGGCAAGTTCGCGGACCGAGGTCCTGGTGATCAGGAGAATGCCCATCGCCATGATGGCGGCGAGAACAACGAACGCCCCCCAGGTCCCCAGAAGTCGTTTGAGGGGGAATGCCAGCAGGGCGCCGATGGCCCCACCCCGGTTCTTCACGAGCTCGAGGTCGGACGACAGGGCGACTGCTCCAGTGAGAAGGTGGAACATCGCCAGAGATCCCAGGAACGCGGTCACCGAACCCGAGATGGTGCGACCCGCTCCTTGTCGGGGCTTGCCGGCGATCAGCACAACTCCGATGCCGGCCATTCCGACCGGTACCAGGTAGCGCCAAAGACCGAACAGCAACTCGGTGCCATCGCGCACCGCCCGGCCAAATGGTCCGGCCAATCCGAGGAATCCGAGGACGATGAGGACAGCCGCAACGATGAGGGCGACCCCCCAAACGTCGTCGGTCTGGCGACCTAGATGCTCCCTGATTCGGTCACGTAGCGCCGCCAGCTTGGGGCGCCACCCTTCACGGGAGCTTGCTTTTTTGTTGGACACCCGGCTCCGCCCGCTGCCACCCCGACGGGTG
>JANMST010000360.1:0-7760 GCA_031389635.1 Acidimicrobiia bacterium
CAACCACCGATCAATCAATCAGGCGCAGTAATGCACAATGAGCTAGAGCGAGCAGATCGGCACTTATGTGGGTAATCGTGTCAAGGGATTTCTGCATATGGGGGTAATCGGTGGTTGAGCCGCGTTGTCGCACCACCGCATACTCGAGGAGGCGAGGTCATGTCGCTGGCTGGCGCGACCATCCTTCTTGAGTCCCCCCGGGTTTGATGCAGTGCCGATTCTGTGGACCATGGGTCCCAGGAGAGGAGACTGCAAGGTATGGCACGACCACGCAAGTATTCTGACGAGCTCCGCCGTCGGGCTGTCGATGAGGTGTTGGTACGGGGACGGAAGGTTCCCGAGGTGGCCCGGGAGTTGGGGATCGGGGCAGCTGAGACGCTGCGGCGCTGGGTCCGTCAGGGTGAGGTTGACCGTGGCCTGAGGGAGGGGCCGACCACAGAGGAGTTAGCCGAGATCCGAAAGCTGCGTAAGGAGGTGGCCGACTCCCAGCGAACGATCGAGATCCTCAAGGCGGCTGCCACTTTTTTCGCTCAGGAAGCCGACCCCCACAGGAGGTGACGATGGCCTTTATCGACACCTACCGGGATCGGTGGCCGGTGGCGGTGATATGCCGAACGTTGGACTTCTCGGAACGGACCTATCACGCCGCCAAGAAGAGACCGCCGTCGATCCGTCGGCTTCGAGACCAGACGTTGAAAACAGAGATCCGGCGGGTGTGGGAGAACAACTACCGGGCCTATGGCGCCTACCGGATCTGGAAGGCCCTTGGTCGAGAAGGGGTCAAAGTGGCCCGCTGCACAGTGGAACGGCTCATGGCCGAGATTCCCATCCGTGGCGTGCAGCGGGGCAAGAAACGCTATACGACCGTCGCCGACGCCGCTGCGGTGCGGCCCCCGGATCTGGTCGAGCGGCAGTTCGTCGCGGAGCGGCCGAACCAGTTGTGGCTGGCCGACATCACCTACGCCTCCACCTGGGACGGTTGGCTGTATGTGGCGTTCGTTCTCGACGTCTACAGCCGGGCCATCGTCGGCTGGCAGATCGCCACCCACCTCCGCACCGATCTCGTGCTCGACGCGTTGGAGATGGCGATCTGGCGGAGAGACCACACCGGTCAACTCGTCCATCATTCCGACGCCGGCTGTCAGTACACCAGTTTCCGCTACACCGGCCGGCTCATCGAGGCCGGGATCGCCGCCTCGATCGGCAGCGTCGGCGACTCGTTCGACAACGCCATGGCCGAAGCTTTGAACGGCACCTTCAAAGCCGAGCTGGTCCACCTCCATGGACCCTGGCGCAGCCGAGCACAGCTCGAATACGCCGTCATTGAATGGATCTACTGGTACAACGCCACCCGCCTTCACGGCGAGATCGGAGACATCCCCCCAATCGAGAAAGAAACCGACTGGTACCGTCAGCACACCCCGGCGTTAACCGCCCGAACCCAAATAACCCGCACTGCATAGAAACCGGGGTGGCTCATCTACGCCAGTTCGGACAAGCGATCCTTTTCCCAACGCACCTCGTGGAGCCGCATTGGGTCATCGAAGCCTTGTAGGTGGACCTCGCCGCGGTCGGCGAACGAGAAGCCCTTGCCGGCAACGAGCTGCCGCACCACGTCCGAGACGAGGATCTGACCTCCATGTGCTTGCGCTCCGATGCGCGCTGCGACTATCACGGCTGTGCCGAACAAATCGTCGTCTTCAGAGATCGGCTCTCCGGCGTTCATACCGACGCGGATCAGGAGCTGCTGGCCGGCCGAGTCGTTGTGCGCCGCAAACCGAAGCTGGAGTGCGATCGCGCAGGCTACGGCGCCGGTGGCCGAGCCGAACGACGCCATGAACCCATCGCCCATCGTCTTGATCTCGGCGCCATCGTGATCTCGGAGTTCTTGGCGCACGATCCCCTCGTGGGCCCGCAGAACGTCGCGTGCTCCCGCGTCGCCCAGTTGTTGCGTCAGCGCGGTCGAGCCCTCGACATCTGTAAACAGGATGATCCGCAGAGCGCGGGAATCTGCTCCGGTCCTGGCACGAGGCGACTCGGTCGCCGGCCTGTCGGTGAGGAAGGCGTTGATCTCTCTGACGACCGCTCCCACGTCATCGAGATAGGGAGCCACCGACGACCCTTCCAGCACCACCAGGCGGGCGTTCGGGATGCCCGCGGCCAGCGATCGGGCGTGGTCCAGGGTGGCGATGCGGAGCTCGCGACGGTGCATAACGAGGGTGGGGGTACGCACCTCGGGAAGGAGCGCGGTCACGTCGAACGTCGTGGTTGCAGCCAGCGCCCTGTGGGCCATCTCCGGCGTTGTGCACTCGCGCATCAACCCGGCAAAGCGTCGAGCTGCCTCTGGCTCGGACCAGCCAAGCAGCAACCGCGCCACTGCCTCGGTGTAGAACTCCCAGTCTTGATGAATGATCGGTCGAGTCGCCTGAGTGAGCGGTCCGCTTCCGTAGTCGTCACCGTCGGCATAAGAGCAGAACAGCACGAGGTGGGCGACCCGCTCGGGCCATCGCGCTGCGTAGGCGATGGCGACCGGCCCCGAGTGCAGGCCAGCGTAAAGATCGAAACGTTCGACCCCGAGGCGCTCAACGACCGCTTCGAGGTCCAATACCTGCGCATCGAGCGACATCGAATCGACTTGGCGCTGTGAGAGACCGAATCCGCGGCCGTCGTATCGCACGAGCAACCGGCCTCGCCCGAGGTCCTCGTACCAGCGCCGCAGCTCCGGAATCGACCACTCGAGCTGCAGATGGGTCCACGGCATCGAGGGCATCGCAATCAGCGGCATACCTACACCCATCGTCCAAAAAGCGATGTTGACCCCATCGGACGTTCGGCCGTACTGGATCCCCGGCTCCATCATCGGCCCACGCTAGACCGACGTGTGATTGGGCATGACTTATCGCCCGCCTCGGTGTTCCCTAAGGCACTCCCGCGGTGTCGTCTTGCTGCGATTGACGAGCATTGAAGGTAACGCACGCCGAAGTGCCGATAGAGAGCAGGGGGCGAACTGGGCGATATCGCACAGACTGGTCGATCTGTTCTCGGATAACCAACTGTGGATGGTGGCTGCTGCTCAGTTCGCTAGCAGCTCTTTGGCGGTGACTTCAACGGTTCTGGTATTTCCCCGGGCGTAAGCCGCCGCGTAGTCCTCCTGTCCGAGTTCCTTCTCCAGGATCTTCAAAAGCGTCGTGGTCATCTCGGTTATCGAAATGTTGTCGATCAGCAGCGATTGGTCGCTGATCGGGTCGCCAAGCACGCTGGCCAGAATCGTCACCGCTTCTTCCGTCTTGCCCACCTTCGCCCGGACTTGGGCGACCCTGGTGAGTAGGCCCACCTTTTCGACCGTCTGCCCCATCTCTTCGGACATGGCGAGACTCTCCAGAAAGGAGGCGTCGGCGGCGTCGAAATCGTCGACGCTCAGCTGCGCCTCTCCAAGGATCTGCAGTCCCGTTTGTATCGCTCGGCGATACCCGATCTCCTTCGCTCGCGATACGAGTCTCTTGAGGATGTCGATCCCATCGTGAGGCCGATCCTGCATCGAGGCGATCACTGCCATGCCGACGGCGTTCCAGGATCTTGCCCAGTATTCCCTACCTCCCGACAACACCCGTTCGCTTTCGTCGTAGACCCTGGCGGCGGTGTCGATGTTGCCCAGTTGGAGTTCCGATAACCCAAGCCAGGCCTTGAGCAACGCGGACTTCTCGTCGTCGCCGAGCTCGTCTGCGAGTCGGACTGCGTTTGCGCCTGCTTCCCGCGCTTCCTCTAAACGATTCAGGTAGGTCAAACAAGCTATCTCGGAATGGATGGTCAGCAGGTGAGCCGAGCGATCGGGAAGCACCGACAGTTGGGCAACTGCATCGGCGGCCTGGTCTGCAGCAACCTCGTGCTTCCCCAGGTGTGCCCAAAACCACGCTTGCCCGGCGGCCGCCGACGCACGAGCAATCTCGGTGGCCTCATCGCCGGAGCGCGCGTCAAGTGCATCGAGCGCTTCCCCAAACAAGTTGGCCGCCGTCTGATGCCACCCCCTGATCTCGTGAAGCGTCCACAGTGCGAACACGAACCTCCGGACTGCTGCCACGTCGCTGCTGGCTAGAGCCTGGCGCCAAGCCAATCTGATGTTGTCGAGGTCCCCTTCGACGATGTCTATGAGTTTTATCTGGTCACGCAATATCACTTCCTCAGCATCGGCGGCCAGACCCGCATAGAAGTCTGTATGGGCTGCCACCGTTGTTTCGTAAAGGCGGGCGTCTTCCCTCAACGACTCCTCGGCGTACTGTCGTAATAGCTCGTGGACGGTGTACCGACCAGACTCCCGATCGTAGGCCAGGAATGATTTGCTGACCAGACTTGCAAGGTTCCGCATCGAAGCACCCGCCACGGCCTCGCCAGCTTCCCGCGTGAAACCCCCGCGAAAGACCGACAGAGCCGCGAATGTCTGGGCCTCGTCCTCTCTGAGCATCGACCACGAATAGTCGAACACCGCTCGAACGCTGCGATGGCGCTCGGGGACGCCCTCCAGCTCGCTGTCGAGGAAGTCCAGACTCTTCGATATCTCGTTGGCGATCTCCTGTATCTGCATCACATCAACCCAGGCCGCCGCCAACTCGATCCCCAACGGCATACCACCTACGAAACCCAGGATTTGACTGAGGGGCTCGAGTTCGTCAGGAGAAAGGGAGAACGAGGCATCCGCTCGTTTCGCGGCGTTGGCAAAGAGCCTGACACCGCTGGCTGTGAACGCCTCCTCCGATGTCTCCCAGGTCGTCTCCAACCCCGACACGGGCATCACGGTCTCCCCTTTTATGTTGAGCTTCGAGCGAGAGGTAACGATCACCTTGACCCTCGGGGCACTCTTCAGTATCTCGGTGACGATGTCAGAGCCGGCGGCCACATGTTCGAAGTTGTCAAAGACCAGCAGTTGGATCTTGCTCGCGACATACGCAAATAGCTGGCTCTGGAGGTCCTCCTCAGTAGAAAGCGCTATTCCAATCGACTCGGCGGCTGTCTGAATGATGTCGTCCGGCGATTGGATGGGAGCCAGGTCAATGAAGAAGACCCCATCGGGGAACTCCGACGTGAGCTCAGCCGCGACCTGGAGGGCCAACCGGGTCTTACCGGCACCACCCGGCGCAAGGATCGTGAGCAACCGTGTTTCAGCAAGGGTTGTTTGGGCATTTGCCAGCTCGCGCCGCCGACCGACGAACTCGGTCAGCTGGACCGGGAGATTGTTGGGAACCGCATCCAGGGACGCCAGCGGAGGAAAGGAGTCGGCGAGCCCGAAAATGTCGATCTGATACACGCGCTCGGGACGAGTGAGATCCTTCAAGCCGTGTTCACCCATGTCCCGAATGGTGACCTCCGCCGGTAGGTCATCTTGAACCAGTTCCCACGTCGAGGCCGACATGATCGTTTGGCCGCCGTGAGCGATCGCCCGCAGCCGGGCCGCCCGGTTCACCGCCGCGCCGTAATAGTCCCCGAGCCGCAAATCTGCCTCACCCGTGTGCAGGGCCATTCGCACCAGCAGCGGCCTCGGCGTAACCCACTCGACGGCGTCGAGGAGCCGTTGCATTTCAGCCGCCGCTTTAACTGCGTCCGAAGCGCTGGAGAAGACCACGAACCTGCTGTCGCCTTCACCCCTCGGTTTCACCGGGACCCCTCCGTGGTTTTCCGCGGCGCCCTCGATCGCCTCGTCGTGCTGGCGGATAGCTTCCATCATCGACTCGGGCGATTCCTCCCATAAACGCGTGCTGCCCTCCACATCGGTGAATAAGAAGGTAACGACGCCGACGGGAAGAGCCATAAAGGCAGACTACCGAGCACCATGCGCAGCCGTTTGTCGCAGCTGTGGGTCGATTGCTACTGGATTCGTGTCAAACCTGGGTCGAACGAACGGTGCCGAAACAGGTCTGGTCGCAAGGTTCCGCACATATCACCGACCACCACGAGCGATACCGCGCGCCCACCAGCGTCCGGGATCCGGCAATCGGCGCTACTACCAGGTGTTGGGTTGGCCACTGTTCGTGAGCCGTCACGCTTGCTAGGTGCCCTCAGGTGTCGTCTTCAGGTACGTAACGGCTCTCGACAAGCCAGGCGAAGATCTCGTGGCGCAGCAACTTGAACTTGCGTCCACCAGGCGGACGGTGGGCGGGGATCACACCGTCTCGCGCCCATGCTCGGATCACCTGATCCGATGATGACAGCAACTCCGCGAGCTGGCGGCTGTCCATCACCGGCGGCACAACCGGATACCACTTCTCATAAGTGCTCTCGGGACTCTCACCGGTCATCTCATTTAGGCCTCGTCCTCGTCGGATCCGGCAGGTCGGTTGAGAAGCACGGCCAGAACCTCGTCGCGAAAGAAGCGAAACTGCTGACCCCATCGGACAGCCGGGAGGTCACCGCGGTGGACCTGCTCGAACCTCGGCTGTGTCAAGTTTCGGTACCCAGGCGACCCTTTGGCTTCGCTTCCCACGACAGTCGGCCGTGGGCTCTAACGGGTCGGATGTGGGGCGAGAACGTGACATGCGACCGGTAAGGCCCGCCTTCAGGGCGTGGCTGGCCGCTCGGGTGCCGCCTCGGATTGCAGGTCGGGGTCGGGTCCGTTCTTGCCGGCGCCGGTGGTCTTGCGGAGCGACACGAACACCGAGGCCGCCAGGATGGCGACGATCACCCCGAGGGACAGGGCGATCGGGATCTTGTAGACGTCGATCAGTAGCATCTTGGCCCCGACGAAGGCGAGCACCGCCGCCAGCCCTACCGACAGGTACTCGAACCTCTTGATCATGTCGGCGAGGAAGAAGTACATCGACCGCAGTCCGAGGATGGCAAAGGCGTTCGAGGTGAATACCAGGAACGGCTCGCTGGTGACGGCGAAGATGGCGGGGATCGAGTCCACTGCGAACACGACGTCGGCGAACTCGACCGCGATCAACGCCGCCAACAGCGGCGTCGCCAGCCGCTTGCCGTTCTCTACCGTGAAGAACCGCTGCCCATCGAGCCGGTCGGTCATCGGTAGTCGGCGCCGCATCCATTTGATCGCCGGGTTGTTGGCCGGGTCCGGCTGATGATGGCGGTGGCTCCACATGCGCCAGGCGGTGACGATCAACAGGCCGCCGAACAGGTAGATCGTCCAGTGGAACCGCTCGAGCAGCGCCGCCCCGGCGGCGATGAACACTCCCCGCAGCACCAATGCCCCGATCACACCCCAGAACAGCACCCGATGCTGGTACTTGAGAGGAATGGAGAACGCGGCGAAGATCACCGCGAAGACGAAGATGTTGTCGACGGCCAGGCTCTTCTCGATCACATATCCGGCCAGGTACTGGGCCCCGAGGTCGAGCCCGAACTGCCAGGCGACCACCGCTCCGAATCCCAGGCCCAGCACCACCCAGACCACCGTCCAGATGCCTGCCTCGCGGGCGGTGACCTCGTGGGCTTGGCGATGAAAAAAGAACAGGTCGATGGCGAGCATGCCGAGAATCACCGCCACGACGGCCACCCACCAGGCCAATGAAACATCCATGGAAAAGACTCCGGTCGACTGTCGGACATTCGTGTTCAACAGCCGAGGGTCTCTCCCACCAACACCGATCATTCGACCGGGCCGGCAATGCAACCGGAGCGGGCTCACATGAGCACCGACTCGTAATGACGGCTACACCTCGAGGGGGATACTCCCCACTCAGCTCAGCTGGAATCTAGCAGGTAGGCGCGGGCATGCTCGTAGCCCACCAGGCCATTTCAGCGACGAACCATTAAGT
>JANMST010000435.1:0-3379 GCA_031389635.1 Acidimicrobiia bacterium
CGCACCGCAAGCCGGCAGATCAAATAAGGCTAAGGTACTGATTTCCTGCCGTTCACACTATTTCCCCACTCTCGCCAAGACCCCGAAGCCGGCCTTGATCAGTCGTGGGGCCGCCGAAGCCATCACCGCCCGAAGAGTCTCGCCGGGAGGGGTCGACGTCGCCACTTTTCCAGCGGTGAGCCGACGAAACCGTTCGACCCGTTCGTTGGAGAAGCTCCCGACTATCACTCGGTCGGCGAGTCCAAACTCTGCGATTGCCGCAGCCAACGGTTCCTCGGTCCCGTCGGCCTTGAGGTCGACGACCCAGCCCGCCTCCGGAAACATCGTCACCATCTCGGCAAACGTCGGGACGACGACTCCCTGATCCCGGAATGGGAATCCGTCGTCGAGTCGGTGGCGGTAACCGGCGTCGAGACGTCGAATCTCATCGAAAGTCGCGTTGGCGACGAACCCATGACCGTCCGTCGTGCGACTCAGCACGGGGTCGTGGTAGCAAAGGAGGACGCCGTCGGCGGTGATCCTGACGTCGGTTTCGAACCGCCGGTAGCCGAGGCTGGCGGCTGCCTGGAAAGCCACGGCCGTGTTCTCCGGCCATAGAAGTCTCGAGCCTCGATGGGCGATCCCGATCGCCCGGTCCGTCGGCACGAAGATGTCGGGTACCTGCATAACGAGTAGGCCCCCTGGCGGTCACATGGCGGAAGGGCACCGGGCCCCCCGCCCGTTCAATTGCGATCCGGTCGGGGACCCATCACCTCGGAGTCAAGTGACCGGGATCAGGCGGAGACCCGTTCCTTGAGGCCTTTGGCAGGTGAGAAATGGGCGTACTTCCGGGCCGGGATGGTGATCTCGGCGCCGGTGGCCGGGTTCCGGCCTTTGCGGGCGGCCCGACTCTTCGTCGAGAAGGTTCCGAAACCCGAAATGGTGACTTTGTTCCCGGCGTCGAGTTCGACGGCGATGATCCCCTCACCCGACTCGGTGGAAAAGATTGCGTCTACGACATCCTGGGCCGCCGACTGGGTGAGACCCGTCTTCTTGGCCAGCTTCTGGGCCATCTCCGTCTTGTTCAACTTGCCCTCCTTCAGGACATTGGGCTTAGGGACGCGGGCGTTGCTAACGCCGACTGGTCGTCTTACCTTAGGCCGGATTCCGGCCTCGATGGAAGCTCCCGACGACCGAATCGCCTTGTTTTATAACGGTTCTGACCAGATTGGCGTCGGGTCGGTAGGCGAGATGGCGATAGCTCTCGGCCTCAAGGACAAGCAGATCGGCGATCGCTCCCGGGACGACCCGTCCCTTGTCGTCCTCTTCCAGTGCCAGGGCGCCTCCCCTGGTGGCGGACCATACGGCCTCCTCCAGGCGGAGACCCATTTCGAGGCAGGCAACGGCCACCACCAACTGCATCGACTCGACGTACGACGTGCCCGGGTTGCAGTCGGTAGCGAGGGCAACGATGACCCCCCGATCCCAGAGGAGCGCACCCGGAGCCTGCGGTGCCCGCATCGACCAGGAGGCGGTTGGACAAAGCACCGCCACTACTCCCGTTGCCGCCAGGGCCGCGGCCTGTTCGGCATCGACATACTCGAGATGGTCGGCTGAAATCGCCCCGATCGCTGCGGCGAGCTCGACTCCGCCCGTGTTACCCAGCTGGTTGGCATGCAGCCTCGGTTTCAAGCCGTACCGGCGACCCGCCTCGAGAACCCTACGCGCTTCATCGACGGTAAAGGCACCCCGATCACAAAACACGTCGCAATAGCTCGCCAGCCGGGAAGCGGTCGGAAGCATGTCATGCTCGATCTGGTGGAGGTAGCCGTTGCGGTCGGCAACGAACTCGGGTGGGACTTGATGGGCCCCCAAAAAGGTGGTCACGACGTCGATAGGAAGTGTGTCACCAACCTTGCGGGCAACCTCGAGACAGCGAATCTCCGTTTCCACGTCGAGCCCATAGCCCGACTTGATCTCGACTGTGGTGGTGCCATGCTCGAGCATGGTCCCGGCCCGGCCGACCGCCGAGGTGAGCAGCTCATCGACCGTTGCCCTGCGGGTCGCCTCCACGGTGGCGGCAATGCCGCCTCCAGCTTGTTGGATGTCGAGGTACGAGGCCCCGGCCAAGCGGGAGGCGAACTCCGAGGACCTCTCGCCGGCGAAAACCAGATGTGTGTGAGGGTCGACGAACCCGGGCATGACAGCACGCCCTTCGCATTGGTAGCCGGGGAGCTCCCGATAGCGAGACGGGAGATCGGACTCGAGCCCCACCCAGGCCACCTTGCCGTGGCGAACCGCCACCGCCGCATGCTCCACCAGGCCGAGCTGACCGGACCTTCGAGGGTCGTTCGTCACCAACTCACCGATCCCGGTCAGCAGTAGGTCCCCCGTTGTAGGGCTCGACGATGGCAACGCCACGTCTCGGGCCAGCTCTACGCACTCATCGCAGATACCGACCCGGTGAGGGCCGGCGACGATGCGAAGAACCTCATCCTCGCGCCGGCCACAAAATGAGCATCGCAACAGCCGAGCCACAGAGCGAGGCTAAACCGCCGATTGTCCAGGCATGGTTAAGTTCCCAGCAATGACCTTGCCTTCGGAACCGGACGGGGCCCCAAGAACCGGAGAGCCCGACACGCCCCAGTCAGGGGCCCCGGAGCAGGACACTCAGGACCCGGCCACCCAGAAGCCGGCCGGCCCGGAGCACGCTCACCCCGCGGCGAAACAACGTTCCGTCTACTGGCGACCACCCTCTTCATCCACCGGGGCGGGTCGCTTCGTAACTGTCGCCTTGTCCGGGACCATCGGCGTCCTTGCTGTCTTGATCGCAACGTCGCTGAGCATGATCATCAACCGTGATCGATGGACCGCCGCCGGCGGCTCCGACCTGGTCCCCTTTGTCCTCGGCTGGCTGGCCGGCGTCGGATTCGCGGTCGTGGGTATCGGCACTCTGACCGGGATCGCCTGGATGGTTTGGCAATATCGGGCCCACGTCAACCGCTCGGCGATTGCAGACGATGCCCTCAAGCCGGCAGTGGTCTGGTGGTGGTTGGTCCCGGTCGCGAGTGTCTTCATGCCGTTCGTCGCCGTTCGTGACCTGGCCAAGGGCGATCACGACCGTCCCGGGCTGCGCAGGTGGTGGTGGACCTCCTATTTGCTGTTCGGAATCGTGTCTGGCCTGGCAACGCTCCTTCCGCTCTATATCGCCGAAGGAGACTGGCAGGATTGGGTCTCGATCCTCAGCTATCTCCTCGGGATCGCCGCAGCCGCTCTAGCGATGCGTGTCGTGAAAGTGATCGATGCGGGCCTCGAGATTCAGCGCCAGGCACATGGTTGGCCGGTCGGATGGAAACCGCTGTCTGGAGGGGCACGATTCCTGATTGTGGTCGGCGGCGCC